>DASWTP010000195.1:0-10204 GCA_036402075.1 Chryseosolibacter sp.
CAGAGATGGGTACGAATCCGGCTTCGATCCTTGAATTTGAAAAACGCACGGATGCCCTTACCGTGAAGCAGCTCCAGGATATTGCTGTGAAGTACCTCGACACGAAGAACTTCGTTCAGATTGTGTTAAATCCGGAGCTCAGCGAGAAGATCGAAACGAAATAAAAATTTCTAACCGCCAAGGCGCAACGAAGGCGCAAAGGCCGCAATGTTTTTGCGGTCTCTGCGCCTTTATTATTTCGGAGAATGCGAGATTCGGATCTATCAAGAATCGATTCTCACAATATACATTAGCTCACCATCTAACCACACCCTTTTAAGCAATGCACCACTCCGAAATTCTTCATTCGACCTTCCATGTTCGACATTTGAATTTATTTTTCTCTATGTGTCTGCAGTAAAGATGGATCGAAAATTCCGTTGCGAACTTTGCGCCTTCTTGGCGTCCGTGGCGGTTACACAAAATTAAAAAACCTCCAGGCGTCCCCCGGAGGCTTCTTTGCAGAAAAGTATAATTTGAAGAGTTTGGTTTGGTTCTATTCGTAGCGCAATGATTTCACCGGATTGGCAGTTGCCGCTCTGAATGATTTGAAGCCGACAGTCAATGCGGCAATTGCGAGCGTCACCACCAGTCCCGTAATAAAGATTCCCGGACCGAGTGGAATTTTATATTCGAATTCATTCAGAAACGCACTCATTGCAAAATATCCCAACGGAGCAGCCAGTACAAAGCCGATGGTGATGAGAATGAGATATTCTCTCGAAAAAATCATGACGATGCTGGACACAGATGCGCCAAGTACTTTGCGCACACCAATTTCTTTTGTCTTTTGGTTTGCCATAAAGGTCGCTAGACCAAATAAGCCAAGACATCCAATAAAAATAGCCATCGAGGTGAAGATGCTTAGCAGGATTGACATTCTGCGCTCGCCATCATAAAACTCAGCGATACTCTGATCGAGAAACTCGTATTCAAAAAGGTGTTCAGGGTAGCGAGACTCCCACTTTTCTTTCAGGTCGTCAATGATGTCGTGTGATTTCTGCATGTCAATCTTGAGGCCGAGTGTGCGGTAGCTATTCACCCGATTGAACATGGCCGTTGCTTCGATCGGCCTGCGCAACGATACCGTATGAAAATCCTTCACCACGCCAACGATCGGATACTTCTTTCCCCAGATCGTCATTTCCTTGCCGAGCATTTCTTCGGGCGACTTGGCACCAGTGTGTTTCGCGAGCTTTTCATTCACGATGTAACCTAGTGTTGTGTCCAGATCCTGAACGTTTTTACCTGCGATCAATTCAAGGTCATACAGGTCTAAATAATTCCCATCGATGGTTTTCACTTGCGTCATGAACTCTTCATCAATACCAGCGATGCTGAAGTTTGTTCCGGAAACGTTGCCTGACGATGGCGGAGTGTTAGCCAGACTGGCCTGTTCTACGCCAGGCACATTCAGCATTTCTTCGCGCAGGGTTTTCATCTTGCTGGTCGCTGCCTCATTGCCTTGCTCAGGAATCGGCACGAAAAGGATCGCGTCCTTTGTAAAGCCAAGATCTTTGTTTTTGGAGAAGTTCATCTGCGCAATAATCACGATGGTAATGATGATCAGCAATTGTGAGATCATGAATTGCGTCACCACCAGCGACCTGCGAAGGAAATAACTGGAGGAACCCTTATTGCTCATCTGATTTTTCAAAACCAGTGCCGGATTAAAACCAGAGATGACGAATGCCGGATAAAGTCCGGAGAGCAGCGAAACACCAACGGTGAGTCCGATCAGGAAGATCCATAACGAACTTTGGGCTGAAAAATTCAATTCCAGCTCAAGTTCCATAAACGGATTGAGGAAATTTAAAGCTACCTGTGACAGGGCGAGTGAAGTAATTACACTCACCACAGTAACAATGGTTGTCTCGCCCAGGAATTGACGAACCAATTGACCGCGTGAGCTTCCGAGTGATTTCCGCACGCCAACTTCTTTCGAGCGTTTGATGGCTTCGGCAGTGGCCAGGTTGATAAAGTTAATGCAGGCCGTGATCACAAGTACAAGGGCAATCACTCCGAAAGCAATGATCATGGCGCGAGGTGTAGTGTTATTGGAATAGGTCTGAAAGCGTTCATCGTAATGAAAATCTTTCATTGCCTGCGTGATAAATTGCGTATGATCGAAATCATCCTCACCGAGGTATTTTTTTGAAAATGCCGGAAGTCTCGCGTCTATCTTGGCAATGTCCTCGCCCTCACGAAGCAAAAAGTAGCAGTGTTCGTTACTCCAGAT
This sequence comes from Chryseosolibacter sp., assembly GCA_036402075.1. Lineage (GTDB taxonomy): Bacteria > Bacteroidota > Bacteroidia > Cytophagales > Cyclobacteriaceae > Chryseosolibacter. The sequence goes on from DASWTP010000195.1 coordinate 2,279, forward strand.
GCTGCCCCATCCGCCTTCCTGAGACTGGGCCTTGATAGTTGAATAAGATAAGATAAGGTCGAACGGGAAGTCGGTATTGCTGGGCGAGTCTTCAAGGATACCCGTGATTTTATATTCGTGCTCATCATGTTTAACCACTTCGCCAATAGCATCCTCCTTGCCAAAATATTTCCTGGCAAGAGAAACCGAGATCATCGCCTCATTCGGGTCATCAATTCCTTTTAATGGATCGCCCGTGATCACCTTGCGATCGAATGTCTTAAAATAGGCGGGGTCGGTAAATACAACCCCACTTTCCTCCTGGAACTTCTTTGACTCACCGTTCGCCTGAGGTACAAGAATCAGCGCTCCATCGCGGTAGGAGGTGAAGACGACTTCCTCGGCTTCGTGAAACTCATTCTTGAACGCCTCTGGCAAAACTGTCGGAACCCCTGTCTGGTAGTTGGTTCCGTTCTTTCCATCTGATTGGTTTACAACGCGGTAAATTCTGTCACGCTTCGATTGAAAATTATCATAGCTGGAAATATGGGCCACTAATAAAAAGAGAATGATGCTGCAGCTGATTCCCAGCGTTAGCCCTGAGATGTTGATAATTGTGCTTCCTTTTTGCCGCACAATGTTTCTCCAGGCTGTCTTCAAATAATTTCTGAACATGGGTGATTTGTAGTTTTTAGGACACGCCACCCCTTCCAATCGCAATGCCATTTATCCAAAATGCCCCAAAAGGTGTAAAAACGAGGTTTTTAAAGTTCCAGGGTATCCGGTTATGTTCAGAAATGCTCGAAATCGGACGAATTTTTCAGGCCTCTTCTTCGTTATCACAGCAGAACTTCGCTTAATTTTGCCGTTATGATCCAGTCTGTTATTGTCATTGTTGCGTTCAGCCTTGCCGTGATTTATGTCGCACGACTGGTATTTAAATCTTTTGCCAAGACCAATGCTGGCGAGTGTGCTTCAGGTTGCGGCAAGTGTGGCGCTGTAGACTTCGCTAAACTGGAGCAGGAGCTCAAGCAAAAAGGCTTCTGATCCGTTGATCCCTTCCCGTTTCCATTTCCATTTTTTTTCACAGCAACATGTTATTGTTTTGTTACATTGGTAGAAACTCCAGTGTCATGAAACTCAAAATTCTTTCGGTAGCGATATTGATATCAGTTTCCTGCTTAGGGCAAAATTTGAAGTCGGGCGGAAAGTTGAAGCCAGAGCAGGCTATCATGGACATCCGCCACTACGCCATTACGCTTGATGTGGATCCCGAACAAAAAACGATCAATGGGTTTACGGAGATTGATCTTGTGCTGTCGCAGGCAACTGACGTGTTACTTTTTGATCTGGTGAACCTGCTCAAAGTTGACAAGGCGATCGTAAATGGGAAAGAGCAAAAGTTTACACACGAGAACGATTTGATCAGAATAACATCAAGGGTTCCTGCGGGAAAAGCTAAAGTGAGAATCAGCTACGGGGGGAAACCGGGAGAGTCAGAACGCGCGCCATGGATCGGTGGATTTACATGGGCGAAAGATTCCTTAGGTCGTCCATTTGTCGCGATCACCTGCCAGGGCGAAGGTGCAAAAATCTATTTCCCGTGCAAAGATCATCCAAGCGATGAACCCAATGAAGGTGCTGCATTGAACATCACCGTTCCAAAAGGACTTTACGTGGCAGGACCGGGATTATTGAAAAGTGTAAACACGAAGGGCAACAAGACGACCTACAACTGGAAAACAAATTACACCATCAGTAACTATTGTATACTGTTCAATGTAGGAAACTACAAAGTGGTAAGCCGTCCATACACCACCATCGATGGAAACAAAGTTCCAATGGAATTTTATGTGCTGGATTATCACGAGAAAAAAGCGAAACGACATCTTGAATTATTTGAGCAGTCTGCCCGTATTCTTGAGAAGTACTTTGGCGAGTATCCATGGGTAAAGGAGAAAATGGCCATCTGTGAAACTCCACACCTTGGCATGGAGCACCAGACGTTGAATGCATACGGAAATCAATTCCGCTATCAGAACGTAAATGGCAAAGATTTCGACTGGCTCCTGCATCATGAATTCGGTCATGAGTGGTGGGCAAACAAAGTCACGAATGTAGACTGGGCCGACATGTGGATCCAGGAGGGAATCTGCACGTATGGCGATGCAATGTTTTTCAGGGACGTTGCGGGAGAAGAAGCTTACCAGCAACGCATGGCGCAAACCGCGATGAGAACGGAAAACAAAAAGCCGGTGGTGCAAGGAAAGGACCTCGACACGGACCAGGTTTACATTGGCGACATCTATGGCAAAGGTGCATTCTTTATGCACACGCTCCGATATGTGATCGGTGACGAAATATTCTTTCCAACATTGAAGAAGCTCGCTACTGATCCAAAATATACGTATGATAATTTTGTGAGTACCGATGACGTTGAGAAATTGTTCAGCACGGCTTCGGGAAAAGATTTGAAACCACTTTTTGATTTCTACCTGCGCACGATCAACAAACTTGATGTAATCGTGAAGCAGATCGATGATAAGAAGTACAGGGTAACCGCTTCAAATTTCGACATGGATCTTCCGCTTGAGGTAGTGACGGATAAAGGCTCCCAGAAAATTACGCTCAACAAAACAGGAACAGTTGTTGAATCCGCTTCTATGCCGGTAATTGATCCGAAGGTGTTTTACTTGAAGAGAGTTATCTACGAATAGGTGCACCGTGCACCTAGCTCCAGCACCTGGTTCCTTCTCCCGTAGGTTTCTGGCTCCACCGAGCTCCCGAGCTTCAGGCCCAAACCTTCGTACCCTCTGTACAATTTTTACAGATCTCAATTTGACTTCGGTCCTGAAGAAGTGTCACGCGAAAATCGTTATACCTTTCACTGAACCAAATTTCTTCAAACGAGTTTTTAGACAGATCGCCCAACACAAAGTGAGCGTCTTTGTCGAAACAACATGGAACGACTTTTCCATCCCACGTGATCACACAACTATGCCACATCTTCCAGCAGTTGTTGTCGAGTTTATTTTTTAGCGAATAGGTACCATCGCCATTGTCGCGATAACGCGCATACTTCTCCTGCTTTGGAATGAGTGGTGAGCCTTTGTGATAGTCGTAGATCTGCGCTGTTTTGAGAACCACCTGATCGACACCCAATTTTTTCGCAAGCGCATAAACTTCAGGGACCTGATGTTCGTTTGGTCCGACAACAAGAAATTGAAAAACGACATGCGGAGTTCTTGATCGCAAAATCTTCTTCCATTTCAAAATGCTTTCCGTGCCCTCAATTACTTTGTCAAGGGATCCGCCAACACGATAGGATTCGTACGTTTCCTGCGAAGTGCCATCAATGGAAATAATAATACGGTCGAGGCCCGATTCAACTGTCTTCCGCGCAACTTCATCTTTCAGATAATGGGCGTTTGTTGAGGTGGCTGTATAAATATCCTTCGATGACGCATAGCTTACCATTTCCAGAAAGTTGCTGTTGAGGAACGGCTCCCCCTGGAAATAAAAAGTGAGATAGCTCAGCGTAGGCGCGAGCTGGTCAATAATATTTTTGTAAAGCGTTTGTTGTAACATCCCGGTTGGCCGGGTGAAGGCGCGTAACCCGCTTGGGCACTCCGGGCAACGCAGGTTGCATGATGTGGTGGGCTCAATGGAAACACTGATCGGCATCCCTTGGATCGAAGCCTTGCTTGTCATGCGCGACACCTGGAAGGATGAATAAATTTGGGCGGCATTCCACGTGCGCTTCCAACCCATTTTGGAAGCTAAATTCAATCCGTCATGCAATCCACCGATCATCCCGCAAGATAATTGGTAAATTGATCCCAGTCAGATTATAAACCTTTATATTTCGACCTTTATAACTCGTTATGAAGAAATTAACATTGCTGTTTCTGCTTGTCTCAACCATTTCGTTCGGCCAGATCCAACTTTCTGACAAAGCCGAAATTTCTGTGTTGACGCTCGGTCCCTGGCAAGGACAGGTATATACGGCATTCGGCCACAGCGCTTTTCGCGTAAATGATCCTGCCAACAACATCGATGCAGCCTACAACTATGGCGTGTTTAATTTCGATCGTCCCAATTTTTACCTGAACTTTGCTAAGGGACATAACTACTATATGCTTGGCGTCTCCGACTACAAACGTTTCGAATACGCTTATATTTACTTCGACCGCTACATTCACGAGCAGAAGCTCAACCTCAGCCAAAGGCAAAAGCAACGATTGTTCGATTATCTTGAATGGAACGCAAAACCTGAGAATGCAGAATACCTATATGACTATTTCTACGATAACTGCGCTACGAAAATTCCAGCGGTGATGCAGAAGGTTTTTGGCGACACCATTCGCTTTGACTCATCGCACATCAAAACAAATTATACAATTCGCGAGCTTACGGATTTATATCTCACCCATCAACCGTGGGGCGATCTCGGTATTGATATCTGTCTCGGTTTGCCGATGGACAAGAAGGCTACTCCATACGAATACATGTTCTTGCCAGACTATGTTGAGGCCGGTTTCAACCACGCCACCATCCGATCAAATGGAATTGAAGAACCTTTAGTAAAGGAATCAACTGTGTTGTATGAATCGCAACACAACACCCCACCGAATACACTTGTACATCCCTTACTTGTATTTGGTATTGTTTTCCTGATTGTTGGCGTTGTCAGCTATCGCGACATGAAGAGGCGCAAAGTCACACAATGGCTGGATATTATTCTGTTTACAATTGTTGGATTTGTCGGAGTGCTCCTGTTTGTGCTCTGGGTTGCCACGGATCATAAGGCGGCAGCAAAGAATCTAAACTTACTCTGGGCGCTGCCTACCCATGTGATCACCATCTTTGCGATGCTGCGAAATCCGAAATGGCTGATGAATTACTTTCTTGTTACCGCCATCATTGCGTTATTGCTCCTGGGCATGTGGCCATTTCTTCCACAAAAACTTCATTATGCATTGATTCCGCTGGTGATGGCGCTGGGTGTGCGTGCTTTCACGCAATACATTATCAGGAAAGAGGCAGTGAAACGAGAAATGAAGAACCCTCAGCCGGCTTAGAATAAACCGAAATTTCACCATTCATTTTTTCTACGGCCTGCTTCACGATATACAAGCCAAGGCCGGAACCATTCGAGCGCACTGTGCCACGGTAGAACATATCAAAAATCCTGCTCTGATGTTCCTCCTGGATGCCAGTGCCATTATCACTCACCCGGATTTTCAGTGAACGATTACTGTTCGTTACCTCCACTGCAATCCATTGGTTTGGTTTCGAAAAATCATGGTACTTGATCGCATTTGCCATCAGGTTACTGAGCACCACATTTATCCGCGTTTTATCAACGTTCACCGGGCCATGAAGATGAATTTCTTTTTTAAAGTGAATTGATTCGGCACCGTTGAAGTATTTGAGGTTTTCTGTTACCTCATCCACCAGGCAATTGAAATCCGTTGGCTCAATCGCCACGTGCGTCCGGTCATTTTTTGAATAGTCGATAATGTCCTTGATCAGGTTTTCAAGGCTGTTTACCCTATCCGTCATTTTGTCGAAATATGCATGCGTGGCCGCTTCCTTGGTGTCGTAACGGGCAACATTAATAAGTCCTTTGATTGACGCGAGCGGAGATTGAAGATCGTGCGAGGTGCTATAGAGGAACCGGTCCAGCTCTTTGTTCGTTCGTTCGAGTTCATCGTTTTTTAGATTTATCTCTTCTGCAAGCAATTGCAGGTCGCGCTCCGCAGCTTCGTTGAGTTTCTGCATGAAGCTAACGCTGAGAATCATGATAAAGCCACTCGAGATAATGTTGATGAGAAAAAACATCTTCGTTCCTGGTGGCGAGTCGAACTTGAAGTCACCCAGGATATTGAAGTCAGTCATGAAGAGCAGAATCAGCAGCACGAACGGCAAAAAAATGAACGGGTAGCGAAACTGTTTTTCATCCTCCCCAAAAAGGGCGAACGAAACCACCATCAACGGAAAGTAGAACAGATACACGCCAATTTCCTTTGGCACCACTGAAGCGTAGATCAGTAACACCACATTCAGCACGACCAGCCCGCTGAACTTTGCTACGCGGTGGTAGTGCAGGCGATTGAGGATATAACAGATGAAAATTGAAAGCGAAATGATCAGATCGAAGATGGCTGACTGATACATCTCCTGGGCAAAGTCAATGAAAAAATGGAGAAGCGTAAATGCCGTCCCATACAGTGAGATCTGCCCCATTAAAATAGAGCGTCTCTCCCTGCCAGATACCAGCGTTCGCGAAAGAAGGGCTTCGTCCATATCCGTAAAAGTACGGAGTAACGTAACCGAAGGTTTGCCGGATTCATCATTTAAGAAATATGTGTAAGGTTTTGTAACAAAAAAGGGGAAACCTGTCGGATCCCCCTTGTATTCCAGTTTACAATTTCTTACATGTGGATCGGCCTGTTAGCGGTTGCCGCAAGACATGCCTCCTTCACTGCCTCCATATAAGTAGGGTGCGCATGCGACATTCTGGCCACGTCTTCAGCGGAAGCCCTGAACTCCATCGCAGTCACCCCTGCAGCGATCATGTCAGCGGCACGTGCTCCGATAATGTGAACGCCAAGAATTTCATCGGTTTGTTTATCGGCAAGAATTTTCACGAGCCCATCAAGATCCATGCTGGCGCGCGCGCGGCCCAGCGCCTTGTAAGGAAAGCTGCCAACTTTGTAGGCTTTCCCGCTGGCTTTCAATTGTTCTTCCGTGTATCCCACGCTCGCCACTTCCGGCCAGGTGTAAACAACCCCCGGAATCAACAAATAATTGACGTGCGGCTTTTGCCCGGCCAACCGTTCTGCAACGTATACGCCTTCTTCCTCAGCTTTGTGAGCCAGCATCGCACCCTTAACAACATCACCGATGGCATACACATTGTCAACTTTTGTTTTCAGATGATCGTCAACAGGGATCTGTCCTTTAACGGTTTCAATTCCAATCTTCTCGAGACCCAGCCCGTCCGTGTACGGTCTCCTTCCGATACTCACCAAACAATAATCCCCTTTCAGCTCGATTGACTTTCCGTCTTTCGATTCCGCCTTCACTGTCACTTCCTTCCCATCATTAACAACCGAAGTCACTTTGTGGCCAAGGAAGAATTCCATTCCAAGTTTCTTCGTAGAACGCTGAAGCTCTTTACCCATCGTGCCATCCATCGTTGGAATAAGGCTGTCGAGGAACTCAACAACAGTAACCTTGGAACCGATGCGCGCATACACCGAGCCAAGTTCCATTCCAATCACACCCCCACCGATAACGATAAGGTGTTTGGGGACTTCTTTCAATTCGAGTGCTTCTGTGCTTGAAATGATTCGCTTCTTATCAAATGGTGCAAAGGGCAGCGGGGTTGGTTTGGAGCCGGTGGCAATAATTACTTTCTCCGTGGTGATGGTTGTTTCCTTGCCATCTTTCGCAGTCACTTTGATGGTATTCTTGTCAACAAACGAACCTACGCCTTTGTGAACTTCGATTTTGTTCTTCTTCATCAGGAACGCGATACCATCAACGTTCGCTTTCACCACATCACCCTTCCGTTTTACCATTTGTGTGAAATTCACTTTTGGCTCTGGAATGTCGATGCCGTGCTCTTTAAAATGCTCCTTCGCGTTGATGAAATGCTCTGACGAATCGAGCATGGCTTTCGAAGGAATACATCCTACGTTCAGACATGTTCCGCCAAGCGTATCGTATTTTTCAATGATGGCCGTTTTGAAACCGAGTTGAGCGCAGCGAATTGCGGCAACATATCCTCCCGGGCCTGAGCCAATTACAGTGACGTTGTATTGCATATCGTTTTAGAAAAAAGTGCGCGAAAAGTAAACGTAATGAAATCAGATACCGAGAATCAATCGTCCCGGGTCTTCCAACATCTCTTTCACACGCACCAGGAAGCTGACAGAT
>DASWTP010000196.1:0-4523 GCA_036402075.1 Chryseosolibacter sp.
CTCTCTGCGATCGCTTTCGTAAAAAGTCCTTTTGCCAACGGAGACGCTACCAGGCAATTTACACTCATCGACCCCGCAGATTGACCGGCAATGGTGACGTTGGCCGGATCACCACCGAAAGCTGAGATATTTTTTTGAACCCATTTTAATGCGGCAATCTGATCGAGCAACCCATAGTTTCCAGATGCGTTGTTTGGATTTTCTTTGCTCAATTCCGGATGGGCGAAGAATCCCATGACACCTACGCGATAATTTAATGAAACGAAGACAACGCCCTTCTTAGCAAGTTCCTCACCGTCATAGATCGCGCAAGCACTTCCCCCGGAAGAAAATCCGCCTCCATAAATCCAGACGAGTACAGGTCTTTTTTCCAATGGCGTTTTTGCGGCCGTCCAAACGTTAAGATGAAGGCAGTCTTCACTGATCGGCTCCTCGGGGATCAAAAATTCAGGTGTATAAACCATGAAAGGAGTTGGCTTTCCTTGCATTGGACTTGGGCCAAACGCAACACATTGTTTTACGCCTTTCCACGGTTCAACTGGTGCGGGAGCTTTCCATCGCAGATTGCCTACGGGTGGCGCAGCAAACGGAATCCCTTTAAAGATGTGCACGTCACCTTTTGAATTGTTTGTTCCACGGATAGCACCACCCTCAATATTAACCAACTCAAAAGCTTTGTTGTCGCGAATCGACATGCTGGAGGCAAGAAGTAATGCAACAGCAACGAACAAAATTCTGATAGGCAGCGATTTCATGAATTGAGCTTCGCGTTCAAATGGAAGCGAACGGAATATAGCTCAAAATTTCGGAGCGAGCCAGTGAAAATTATACACTAATTAAATTGCTATAGGCGATGCCTCGTGCGTAGAAGAATTTAATAACTTCAATTAAAGATAACCAAGTGCTTATGAGATACGCCATTCTACTTTTATGGATTTTGAACTTTACTGCAGTGCAGGCGCAACCGCAGGGAAACGACATGCTGTCCCTGGCTCAGATGAAGACCGGGGTGAAGTCCAAGCGAGTCAGCAGCTTCGACAGGACAGGAAATAATAATGACCGGATGGAAGCGATCAAGCCGGGCGAGAAACGCACCCTGTTTGATGTGGCTGGGGCAGGCATGATCAACCATATCTGGATTACAATTTCGCCTGAACCGCAACACCTCAATCGCAACGATATTATTATACGCATGTATTGGGATGGTAATACATTCCCTTCGGTGGAGAGTCCACTGGGACCCTTTTTCGGCCAGGGCTGGAATGAGGAGTATCCGTTTCTGTCGCAGCCGTTGTCAGCAACTCCGAATGGCGCGAAGGGGTTGGTGAGTTATTTTGTGATGCCGTTTGCCAAAGGTGCCCGTATCGAGATTGAAAATCAAACCGATCGGAATATTGATGCCTTCTACTACTACGTGGACTACTATGAAGTAGAAAAACTTCCGGCTGACCTGGGAAGGTTTCACGCTTGGTTCAATCACCGGGTGACCGATACCGAAAGTGCAGAGGGCGAAAATGAGTGGGGCGTTCTCGGGCCTCAAAAGCCAAACCCAAAAGGAGAACGGAATTATGTATTTGCCGACATCAAAGGCAAAGGACAGTTCGTGGGCGTTAACTACTACGTCAACGCGCCATCACCGATGTGGTATGGTGAAGGGGATGACATGATCTTTATCGATGGGCAGGATACACCAACTCTTCACGGCACCGGCACGGAAGACTACTTCAACACGAGCTGGTGCCCAAAAGAAGTTTTCATGACGCCTTACTTCGGCTATCCGAGGGTGAACACAAACGACAAGCGATGGGAAACCGGCTGGCAGGGAAGAACACATGTGTATCGATTTCATATTGTAGACCCGATCTATTTTGACAAATCGCTAAAGTTTACAATTGAACATGGCCACAACAATGTGTTAATTCTTGATTTGGCCAGTGTAGCGTATTGGTATCAATCAGAAGCCTCCAAACTTCCGGCAGCGCTTACAAAAGAGCAGCGACAGTTTATGCCGCTGACCAACAATGTGGATCTGCATAAGTGGCGTGAGGCATGGAGAAAGTCACGGGGCGGAAATAACCTCTGGGGTAACGAGCAAAAGTAGTGCACTTGAAATCACAAAATGAAAAAAGGCTCCCGCAAGGAGAGCCTTTTTGATCTTTTACATGAAAGCTCGCAGGCGTGAACCTGAAGCGATGCGAGCGCAGGGCTCGCGTGAAGAGTAGTTAATGATTCCGTAGGAGATTAAATACTCGTCTGTAGAAGACTGACATAGTATATTAAATTTGCGTGCCAAGGAGTAGAAGTTGAATCCGCGGAATTGAATAGCTGTCTGCTCTTCATTTTTTTTGGTTCCCATACGAAGTGGGACCTTGTCTGCTTAATGGGACTTCCACCTGAAGAAGACTCGCAACGAACAATGGAGTGATCGTCAAAAAAATTACGCGTTAATAATCATAAATAAAAAAAGGCTCTCCGAGGAGAGCCTTCTGTTGATCTTACAAACACTTTCAGGTATGATCCTAAAAGTGATGCACGGGTATGATCCCGGCAATATTAAGAGCGTTTAAAGTCCGTGAGGATGTTAAAAACTCTTAGCAATAAGACTGACCTATTGTAATAAATTGGCGTGCCAGTAACAATTCGCGGCTGACACGGCTGGCCGTTCTTCAAATCATTTGACGCATTGGGGAAATCTTCACCTTATTTGAGAAGTCCCCCGCTCAGACGGAGCAATTCTGTCTCCGCCAGTTTGGTGTTATACCGAGCCGCAATCAGTCGGTTGTAAGCATCAGCCAGGCTCTGCTGTGCCGTTCGCAGTTCAATAAAAGTTGTCACCCCACGTTTAAAACCCTCCAATGCGATGTAAACATTTTCTTTTGCCAGTCCGATTGTTTCTTCCTCGATTACCAGGATTTTCTTCGCATTCTCATAGTTGACAAACGCGTTGTTTAAGCCCACGTTCACGTTCGCTTTAGCCTGCTCATATAAAACTGACTGACGGTTTACGTTGATTTTCGACTGTTGCGTAAGTCTTCGTGTATTGAATCCGTTCAAAATCGGTAGAGAGAGTGACAACCCATAGTTAAATCCGTTTGACAAGCTGTAAATGGTTCCAAAAGGGTTTAAAAGAATCCTATTGTTATTCTCGTTGTAATTATACGCTGCGTTAAAATTCAGGATGGGCAAATAGCTGGCCTTATTTTCCCAAACGGAAAGTTGGGCAATGCTGAGGTTTTCACGTGCGGCCATCAGGCTGAAATTTGTGTTCTCCGCGTTACCAAGCAGTGACTGAGCATCCAGGTTAAGGTCAATAAGAATGGTATCCGCTACTTCGAACGAAGCCGGAAGCTGAGAACCCGTGAGTACGTTCAATTGCTGCTTCAATTGCTGGATGGTTGATTCCTGCTGGATCACCTGCGTGCGTTGCGCATTATAATCGACCCTGGCCTGGAGGAGTTCGGGTTTGATACCGGTACCAACCTGCAATTTCCGCTCAGCTAGTTTTACGCGTTCTTCGCTCACCGACATTTGCTCCTGGATCGCTTTCAGAGATTGTTTTTGCCGCACGATGTCATAATAGTTGCTGATCACTGACGCGATGGTGTTTACCATCTGATCTTTCAACGTCAGTTCGCTTTGTTGATCAAGCGCGTTGAGTCTCTGTCGCGTTGCGAACATGCGGGTTCCATCGAATAAAGTCCAGACAAGTTGAATACTAGCCGTCTTGCTTACTGCCTCCGTTGGACCGGAATTGTTACGCGTGGCATCGGCAAACTGGAGGTCCTGGTCATTCAAGGTGCGTAATGTTGCCGCGTTGGCGTTAATCTGCGGAAGGTATGCTCCGATGGCATAGTCCTTATCCGTTTCGGTCACCGTTGTGGTGTTCTCCGCGAGTTTTATGTCATAATTTTTCTCGAGCGCAAGCATGATTGCGCGTTCGAGCGTGATTTGTTCGTCTTGCTGTGCTACGGTAACGTGATGAAGTCCGATGGAAAGAAGAGTTACCGCAAAAAACCTAAGCTTCATAAATTAATTCCTTGTGTGGTTGTGGAGGTTGTGGTCGATCTCCGGTTTCAACATGTTTGCGCTGTCGCGACAAGTAGGTGTAGATCGCTGGTATTACGAAAAGCGTTAGAATCAACGAGAACATAATTCCGCCCACGATCACTATACCGAGTGGCTGACGGCTGGTCGAAGCATCACCTAATGACAATGCAAGCGGTAAAGAGCCGAGGGCCATTGCCAATGATGTCATCAGGATCGGGCGGAGGCGCATTTTCGATGCCTCTAACACGGCCTGAAATTTCTCCATCCCTTCTTCACGTTTCTGATTGGCAAATTCTACGATTAAGATACCGTTCTTTGTAACCAGGCCGATCAGCATGATCATACCAATCTGCGAGAAGATGTTAAACGTCTGGCCAAACAACCAAAGCGAAATGAAGGCCCCACAAATCGCGAGCGGTACGGTACAAATAATTGTCAATGGATCGACAAAGCTTTCGAATTGTGCTGCCAGAATC
>DASWTP010000197.1:0-7467 GCA_036402075.1 Chryseosolibacter sp.
CCTTCATTCTAATACGCCAAAGGGAATTTTTCCAAGCCTGCTGGTAGGCAATGAATCCAAAGATGATGCCGCAGTTTTTGATTTGGGTGATGGTAAATGCATTGTGAGCACCACCGACTTTTTCATGCCGATTGTAGATGACCCTTTCACCTTTGGCGCCATTGCTTCTGTAAATGCGATCAGTGATGTGTATGCGATGGGCGGTGAGCCGCTGATGGCGATTGCCATTTTGGGTTGGCCAATCAACAAAATTCCTGCGGAAGTTGCGCAGGGCGTTCTCGAGGGAAGCCGGAGTGTTTGTCAGAAAGCAATGATTCCGTTGGCAGGTGGGCATAGCATCGATTGTCCGGAGCCAGTCTTTGGCCTGGCGGTAACCGGGAAAGTGAGTAAGGAAAATCTCAAACGCAATGACACGGCTAAAGCAGGATCAAAACTTTATTTGACAAAGCCATTGGGAATTGGAATTATAACTACTGCCCAGAAGAAGGGGATTGTTAAAGATGAACATTTGAAAAAAGCAACCGAAACCATGCTTACGCTGAACTCGTTTGGCGCTGTGCTGGGGAGGCTTCCGTACGTAAACGCGCTTACGGATGTTACCGGGTTTGGATTGCTCGGGCACCTGTGCGAAGTGTGCGAGGGAAGTGGTTTGTCTGCCGAAATAAAATTTGACAGTGTGCCACGCTTTGAATTCCTCGGTCAATATATCCAGCAAAAGAGTACGCCAGGGGGAACAACGCGCAACCTCGATAGCTACGGTTCCAAAATTTCTCCTTTGACCGATGAGCAAAAAGTGATTCTTGCCGATCCTCAAACCAGTGGAGGTCTGTTGATTTCCGTTGACGAAAACAAAGCTACGGAGTTTGAGCGCGTGGCGCAGGAAAATGGATTGAAACTCTCAGCGTTTGGAAGGCTTACTCCAAAGTCAAAGAATGTTATCACCGTAGTATAGATCTCGCATCGTCTCCTGTTATATGAACTGGGCATGTCTCGCATCGTCTCCCGTTTCGGGGACGATGCTTGGTGAGCGTTGCGTGCCGCTGCATACAACGAGATTTTCTAATACGATGACCTGACTTAGTACAACGGCTGGTCGAGTTTCAGCAGACAGCTCGAAGCTCGACAGCCGGTATGAGTCGAAACACGGACGAGCATCGTCCCCGGGGCGGGAGACAATGCTGGGCGAAGTGATTTTAATGTTGCTAAGTTTCTCAACTTGAGTCACCTTGACGAGTACCCCTCGACTTAACTCCAGGTCTCGATGTCTCGCATCGTCTCCCGTTTCGGGGACGATGCGTGCTGCGCGTTGCGTCCGGTTCGTTGCAACAAGATTTTCTAATACGATGACCTGACTTAGTACCACGGCTGCTCGAGTTTCAACAGACCAGTTCGCGGCTCGGCAGTCAGCATGAGTCGAAACTCGGAGGAGCATCGTCCCCGGGGCGGGAGACGATGCTGGGCAGGTTGCATCAATGAAGTATGTCGTAGTGAGATCACATGTCTCCACTAAACTGATATTTCCCTGAGCCTACTTCCACCACCGTGTAATTTTCTTCTACTCCGCGAACCGTAATTTCTTTTGAGGCAGATAGCGCTTTCGCACCCTCAGTGATCGATTTGTCTTTTGCGGTTGGGATGTAAACTACTGCTTTTGTATTTGCCGGGACCTCCACATCGAAAGTTAATTTTCCATTTGAAACTTTCCATGATGATTTCACAAGACCATACCTGGTCTCGTATTGTGCGCTTGCATTTGTCAACTTACCTCCGAGGTGAGGTTTGATGCGGATCGATTTGTAACCTGGCGCAGACGGATCTGTGTCGATGCCAGCGACAACACGATACATCCAGTCGCCAATCGCGCCATAGGCATAGTGATTGAATGAGTTCATCCCGGGAGTCTGGAATGTGCTGTCGGGTTTAATTCCATCCCAACGTTCCCAAATAGTAGTGGCGCCCATTTTTACCGGGTACAACCAGGACGGGTACGACTCCTGCTCGAGCAAAGCAAAGGCAACGTCATCATGGCCGAAGCGACTCAACACATGACAGAGGTACGGGGTCCCAAGAAATCCTGTAGACAAGTGGTTGCCATAAGACTTTATATTAGTGACCAAACGTTCTGCAGCTTGTTTCCGCTGATCTTCCGGTAGCATGTCGAAGTTTAAGGCAAGCACATAAGCGGTTTGTGTTCCTGATACAAGCCGTCCAGTTGAAGTGACATACTCGCGGTTGAAAGCATCCTTAACACGTTTCAGGAGTGCAGCGTATTTCTCCCCATCCTCTTTTTTTCCAAGAACATGCGCTGCGTTGATCACCAGCTGTGTGGAATGGGCATAGAAACATTGCGCAATCAGATATTTGTCCGTTACCGCAGAACGTCCATCGTTGTCATCGAATGGTCTGTAAAAAAGCCAGTCGCCAAAATGAAAGCCTGTGTTCCATAAGTCGTCTTTGCTGATGCGCTGCATGTAGCCGACCCAGGCCTTCATGCTCTCGTATTGATCTTCAAGAACGCGCTTATCGCCATACGCCAGATACATATCCCACGGAATGATGGTGGCTGCATCTGCCCAGCCCGCTGATCCACCCGCGAAATCTCTTCCCCAGGTAATTACGTTCGGCACCACGAATGGCACACTTCCCTCCCGCTGTTCCGTAGCCAGATCTTTCAGCCACTTAGAAAAGAAGTTCTTCACATCAAAATTGAACGAAGCTGTACGTGCGAAAGCCTGGGCATCACCCGTCCATCCCAGCCGTTCATCACGCTGCGGGCAATCCGTAGGAACATCCAGGAAGTTTCCGCGTTGTCCCCATTGAATGTTTTTCTGAAGTTGATTGATCAATGGATTTGAGCTCGTAAAATTTCCTGTGAGCTGCATGTCCGAATACAACGCCACTGCAGTGAAATTCTCGGGTTTGATCTCTCCCGGATAACCTTCGATCTTAATGTAGCGGAAGCCCTGGAAGGTGAAATGCGGCTCGAACGATTCTTCGCTACCACCTTTCAAGATGTAAATGTTCTGTTGTTTTGCCGGCCTGAGATTTTCCGTATAAAAGTTTCCTTTCTTGTCAAGCACTTCGGCATGATAGAGCGTGATTTTGTCTCCGGCTTTTCCAGTTACCTTCACCTGAACCCAACCCACCAGGTTTTGCCCGAAGTCTATTACTTGCTCTCCTGCGGGCGTTGTAAAGACTTCCACGGGTTTAAATGATTCATGTTTCCGTATAGGCTCATTGTACGTGGCAATAAGCTTCTCGTATCCCTGGTTCTTGATTTTCACACCCGACCAACCCGACTCATTAAACGATGCTGTGTTCCAGCCTGACTTTTCTTTTTGATGGTCAATCGTTTCACCATGGTAAATTTCAGAGCTCAAGATGTCACCGGTGGATGATTTCCATGTTTCGTCAGAAACAATAATGTCGGTAGTACCATCCGTATAGGTTATCGCAAGCCGAAACAAGAGTGCGAGCTCCTTACCATAGAAATTCTTTTGTCCGCTAAACCCTATAAATCCGCGATACCATCCGCTGCCCAGCGTTACGCCAATGGCATTGTTGCCTTGTGCGAGCAAATTGGTCACATCATATTGCTGGTATTGAATCCGCCTGGCGTAATTCGTCCAGCCTGGCGTGAGGTAAGAATCGCCAATGCGTTTCCCATTGATAAAGGCTTCATACAATCCCAAAGCCGTGATAAATGCAGTAGCCGACTGTATTTTCTTTGACGATTGGAATGTTTTTCGAAGGAGCGGGCTTGGCCTCGTAAGAGAGTCTTCCACGTAAGCGGGGCTGATCCATTTAGCTTTCCAGTCGTTTGTGCTCAGCAGTCCCATTTGCCAAAACGCTTTGCCTGACCAATCGGACGCCCTTCCGGAATTATCCCAAACACGAACCTGCCACCAATATTTTTGAGCAGATTGAAGGGCCGGCCCTGCATATACAATGTACAAGGATTGATCACTATTCACTTTCCCGGTTGTCCACAACGGATCTTTCCCCGACCCATCCCTGAACACCTTGATCTCATAGGCACTTTGTGTGGTGTTCCGTTTTTCCGATTGAAGTTTCCAGCTGAAAACAGGTTTGGTTACATCTAAGCCAATCGGGTTCGTTGCGTTTTCTACCTTGGGGTCAATGATTTTTGGTTGCGCGAACACGGTGGCAAAACTCAGGCAAAGGATGAGCGATGCCAGCAAAGATTTTTTTATCATACGGAAAGCGTTTTAGTATTATTCGAATGTCGAAAGGATTGGCAAACAAACTATCCGGTACTGTCATGTTCGGAGATCGGCAACCCTAGAGCTGCAACGTATTTGCTCCCGGTGTAAGTTCTATTCGTTTTCCTTTCCAGATTAGAAAGCCTGAAGTGTTTTGAGGAATGGCGATTTCGACTCGCCACTTATTCTTTTCGAAAGAATAGCGGGCCGATATCGTTCCGTTCGGGTGCGGCATCTCGCCCGACACCTTTGTCAATTTTCCCAGGTGCGGCTCAATCTTAATGGTCTTAAACCCGGGTTCTGCACTATCAATGCCGAGCACGATGCGGTAAAGTTCAATATTCGGACTGGAGCCCCAGGCGTGACAATCTGATCGGGCATTGCTCACGTCTGAGATTTCTGCCCAGGTCGTCAGGCCCAACGAAATATTTTCGCGCCATTTTTCAAGCCAGCTGGAATACTCATCGCCAAGCCCCGCTTTTGTCAATGCCAGATGTGTATAGTACTTAAAATAGATTGATGTTGGCGCAAGGTCCTTTTCTGATAGAATCTTTTGCGCGAGAGATTTAGCTTCTTCTCCTGTAACGATTTCTGTGAGAATAGCGAGGGTGTTTGCATGTTGCGAGTAGACATCTTTTTCAGGCGTATCTGCAAATAATCCCCTGGTGGCATTCCAATATTTTTCCCGAATCGTTTTTGAAAGACGGGCGATTTTCCTTTCGTACATCTCCGTGTACGATTTCATACCCAGTGCCTCCTCCATGCGCGCGGCCGTTTGAAAGGCCCACAGTAACTGCAAGTCCAGCACGGACGAGCTCCCATCTTTTCCTTTTGGCGCCATACCGTAGCCCCATTGCGTTTTGTTATTCACCCAGTCGGAGAACAACCAGTATGGCGTGTTCTTAAGGGAGCCGTCTTCCGATTGATATCGGCTGAAAAAATTCAGTACGTCTCGTGTGCCCGGCAGTTTTTCTCTCACAAACATGGCATCAGGTCTGTACATCCAGTAGTCGTGAAGCATGCCGATGTACCAAAGCGAAAAAGTAGGAATGATCTGCGGGGAGAAAGACGGGTGCCTTGACAGGGTGACACCTTCTGCAAGTCGCGAATTATCCATCTGGTTCAAGGCGTTTCGAACAAGACGATCGTCACCTGCATTGTAAAACGAGACCATGGCCTGGATGCGTGCATCTCCAATGTATTGAAGCTGCTCGTAATACGGGCAATCCATGTAGGTCTCAACCGCACAGAGCCGGGCCGTGCGCCATCCGATGTCGAGAATTTTCTGCAGATCGGATTCACTGGATGCGAACGTTGCTTTTCGCTCGAACGGAAATCCAGTGAATGTACCATAGATGTCATCGATCGTCAACGGCTCGTGTTGGGTTTTGACCTTCAGCTCGATGTAGCGGAACGTTCGCCACGCGAGTGTAGTGAACGATTGGTTCGTGCTGCCGTTGGAGATAAGACTATCTTTTCGTCCAAGAAATTTCTTTCCCTCGATTTCGTTTCGATTGCCTTTTACGATCGGTGAACCACTTTCGAAAAGCGCTTCCGCATACTTGAGCGAAATGGATGCATCTCTTCCTTTGCCGAAATTCAATGTGAGAAACGCATTGGTGAGGAATGACTGATCGAGGATCAGTGTCGCAGTGGTGTTCGCAGGTATTGTAAATGCGACTTTGTTTTTAGGGAATCCTTCTGGTGTTTTTACTCCTTCCGTTTTCCGGATGGTTTCAATTCGTTGGGTTGTCATTTCCATCTGGGGAATTGGCGATGGAACAAGCATCCAGTGAAAAGCATCGACCATTCCTTTTGGAGCGCCTTGTGCGCCCCAGTGTGCCGCAGAAGCTTTTTTCCATTGGCCGTCATCGTGGTTTACCGTTGTCCAACCGTGGTCATACGAATGCATGTTCACAAGTTCGCCCGGGCCGGCAACGTAATACGTTGGATAGCCAATGCTTCCTGTTATCGGCTGATAGGCATAGTCGCGTTTGCACTTCCAGGTGTTGTCAGTGTTAACAACCTGTTCGGCATCTGTATTTCCTTGCAGGATGAACCCCGTCTTATTTGAAATTTGTGCCTCGGGGCGAAAGTCCCCTTCGTTCCAGACAAGCGCGGCAAACGTATTCTTCCCCGCAACCAGAAATTTCGCAACGTCAATGGTTTCGAAGTTCCAGTGATACATGTCACCACGTGCGGGTCCTAGGGACACAAGGTTATCATTCACGTATAGTTTATAACGATTGTCGGCCGATACGTTTATAACGAATGACGATGGCTTCGAAGGAAGCTCGATGCTTTTTCGGAAGTGATAAACGCCATATTGCTTTGCTGGTTCATCGGGCACCGTGATCCAGATTGCCTTCCAGCGATTATTGAGCCATTGAGGATTTACAGTTTGCGCAACCGCGTGCGTGGCGATTACCATCAACGCTGCCAGTAAAGTTTTTTTCATTCGAACGTTATTTGGCTATTTCAGAAGTTCAAAGAGGGTATCCATGGCTTCCTTTCGCGGAAAAGGCTTTGCTTGTGATTCGGCATCAAACATCATCACCATCGCCCTGTCGTCATCGAAGGCAGGCCATTCGGGCAAATTCTTGCCGTTTGGATTGCCAGTCTTTGCAAAGTTCGTCCAGTAGGATGACATCAAGTCCGCCAGCGCATAATCGGCAGGCTGCAGTGGTCTGTTAAAATACCGAAGGGTATTGAATGCATACGGAACTTCAGCCGTGTGAAACGCTCCGTATTGAACGTAGTCACCTTCGGCTGGTGGTTTACGCAGGAAATTGTAGAGATACGCTTTGCTTTTTTGTTTGCTTTGGATTTTTGCCCACGCATAGTTGGAGATGCCGAATGTTTCATCGCGCCCGAGCGCTTTTTGCGATTCGGCAGACTGGTCTTCGTTGTTCGCAGGATAGAATTTGAAAATTTTCTCAGCTTCCGAAGAGTATTTTGCCGTCACCTGTTTTCGGAATTCCGCCATGGATGTGGTCTGCCCGAAACGTTCGTCCTGGTTCCATCCAGTCAATAGCGTCACTTTGTTTTGTTGATTCTTAGCGAAAATCTGCGGTATCGGTTCAGGAAGCACATAGCCATCGATCACCGGTCCGAAACGTCCTTTTATTTTTTCCTGGATTTCAGCTGCCGACATTTTTCTGAGCTCTTCCAATGACGAAAATCCAGCCTTATCCGCAAGCTCCTTGCCCGTAGTTTCACTCACGCGTAAGTCTGTTGTCCGGAT
>DASWTP010000198.1:0-28105 GCA_036402075.1 Chryseosolibacter sp.
AAGTGTTAAAATTCTATTCTTTTTGCAGAAAATCAAACAAAATTTGAAGTGTGTTGAAGGCACATTCGAAAAATTATTCTAGTAACTTGAAGTATGGAGCTTGACAAGGTATTGTTTGTGATCGTGCTTTTTGAACAAAACCTGAAACGTTCACGTGCCTTTCAGAGCCTGTTACCCCTGAGCACAGAACACGTTTTCGTTTACGACAACAGTGCTGCGCCATGTCCTGACGTTCCTGATTCCATTTCCTACTGCCACGATTGTTCAAACCCGGGCGTCAGTCGCGCGTATAACAAAGCTTTTTTGTTTGCCGAAGAACGAGGTTTTGAGTTTGTTTTACTAATGGATCAGGACTCATTCTTTCCCAGGGAAACCCTTGAGTCGTATAGACATGCCGTTGCATCATATCCTCATATCCACGTTTTTGCTCCCATAGCCCACGATGGAAGGCATGTATACTCTCCGTTTCACCTGGTAAATGGGCATGGGAAACAAATGCACAAGCCAAAAGCCGGCATCTACTCGCTTAAGCGCATGTCTGTAATCAATAGCGGTCTGATGGTAAGCGTGCATGCCTATAAGCAATCTGGAGGCTATGACGAAAGCTTTCCACTCGACTTCAGCGATATTGATTTCTGCGAACGGCTCGGCAACAATCAATTTGACATTTGTATAATCGATGGCGTGATTCTTCATAACCACTCATCGGCCGGAAAAATCTCGCGATCAAGGTTTGATTCATACTTGAAAGCTCTTGTACGTTTTAAGAAATTATCAAGGCAACATGTGGCATATTGGTCCGCGCTTCCAAGAGCCATAAAACTTTCAATCCAGTGGCGAGATAGCTGGTTTCTTGCCAGGCTTTTCAAAGGTCCAGTATGAGAGTGCTATCAAAAGTTTTGTTCTTCGCCATTCTTGGTGAGCTGATTCTTGGCGGTGGCGGGAGGCTGGTCGCCATTGGTCCTGTCAGCCTTCGGATGATTCTGTTTGCGCTGGCGATGGTTTTTACTGCTATGGAGACTTTTCGTGGCAGAAGAATGCCGAGGCAATTGACCATATTCCTGTTACTTTTTATCGCTTCGCTTGCCCTCGCATCAGCAATTGGTTTCATGTCTGGAGCCTCCCTCACTTTCCTGATCGAGGATGTGAAGCCTCTTCTCTATGTTCTTATTCTGCCCTTCTTCTACTTCGTCACTTCGGAGATGAAGATAACACAAACAATTCCCGCAATAATTATTTCGGGAGCGTTTCTGATGAGCCTGGTATTTCTCGCCATTCTCGTACTAATTCATTCGGGCGTGTTGCCCTTTCTGGATTTTTACGATTTGGTGGTTCCCACAGGCGAATTTTTTTTCAGGGCGGAAACAACATTTTTTTATAAGGGATTTATTTACTTGTGTATCGCGCTCGTTTTCGTTTCCCTTTCTGACTTCAAATATCGAATTCCTATTTTGTTCGTACTGTCCATTTCAATCGTGCTGACATTCACGCGAGGATTTGTTTTCGCATTAGCGATGACCTGGATGTTCTATTCTTTGCTTGAACGCAGGTACGTCCACCTGGTTGCCGGTGTTATCGCTCTCGTTCTCATTGGCTTGTTTGCAAAGCCGGCCATATACCAACTCAGCACGGTCCTTCATACACTCAAAGGATATGATGAACATATCGTTCCTAAGGATCGACTGTTGGGCAACCGCGAGGCATCCGACTCCGGGCGAGCCGAGCAATTCCGGCAAGTTGTTGCTCGTGTTACCCCAATTTCATTTGCGGTTGGGCATGGTTTCGGCCATGGAGTGCCGTCACGTCCTCTGCATATGGAAATTTCATACCTGGAAATATTACACAAACAGGGTGTAGTCGGGTTAGGTATCTGGGCTTACTTGTTTTATTTGATTTACGTGAGGTTCTATTCGTGCGGGCAAAGCCGTGAGGCGAAGGGATACTTTTATGGAGTGTGCTTGCTCTTCTTCCAATCGATAACCAATCAGTTCATTAACAACCCAATTGGTTTGGGGTTTGCGATATTGTCGCTGGTGTGGCTCGAACACGCATCTGCTATACCCAATCATCAATCAGCGCCACGTCACCAAAAAGGTGATGAATTATCCGTTACTAATTTTTAACTTATGGATAACTTTTCCGAATGATTTCAGTGTGCATAGCAACGAAGAACGGCTCACGTTATGTGGGTGAACAGCTTGGTTCGATCCTGAGTCAACTGGGACCCGATGACGAAGTCATTATTTCGGATGATGCTTCCACTGACAAAACCATTGAAAACATACTAAGCCTGGCTGATCCGAGGATTCGCATTTTGGAGCAGCCAAACCAACATAGTATTGGTATAGTGGCAAATTTCGAGAGATGCCTTCGCGAAACGAAGGGCGACTTGATCTTTCTGGCGGACCAGGATGACGTGTGGCTTCCAAATAAAGTGAAGAAGTTATCGAAACACCTCACCGAATTCGATCTTGTAATCAGCGATTGTAGATTGGTTGACCAGCATCTGCAGCCATTGCAGCAGAAATTGACAAAACGCCATAAAATGCAAACGGGGCTTGTGCGCAACCTCATTCACAACTCGTACATGGGCTGCTGTATGGCCCTTAGAAGAACAGTGCTGATGAAATCGCTTCCATTCCCGAAAGATATCCCGATGCACGACATCTGGATCGGGCTGGTTGCCGAATTATATTTTCGTGTCGCGCTTGAGCGCGAGCCGTTAGTACTTCATAGGCGCCATGAACATAACGCAACGACCACCGGCTTGCCGAGCCAGCTTTCAATGCGCGTGAAATTTGCCAACCGCTACAGGATTTTGAAAAACTTAATTCTTCATAAGATTTATGCAGGGTAAGATTTCCGCCTCTATCGTGATCTACAAAAACGACCCGTTACTCCTTGATCGGGCTGTGGCAAGTTTTTTAGATAGTACCACCGATTCAACTCTATACCTCATCGACAATTCGCCAAGCGATGCGCTTCGCCACCGATTTGCTCATCCAAGAGTACAGTACATTTTCAATAACAAAAATATCGGCTTCGGCCCCGGCCACAATATTGCGCTCCGAAAAGCGCTTCAGCAGGAAAACGAATTTCATCTCATCCTCAACCCGGATGTATATTTCGACAAGGGAGTTGTTGCGAAGTTGTTGGATTACATGCGGTTCAACACGCAAGTGGGACTTATCATGCCGAAAGTACTTTACCCGGATGGGCGCTTGCAACCGCTTTGCAAACTTCTTCCATCGCCCGTAACGTTGTTCTCACGAAGATTCCTCAAATTCAATTCGAATTTGCTTAACCGAATGAACCATTGGTATGAAATGCATTTTACAGGCTACAACACTGTTATGGATGTTCCGTTTCTTTCAGGCTGCTTCATGTTTCTGAGGATGGAAACGATCCGAAAGGTCGGCTTGTTTGATGAAACGATTTTCCTTTACACCGAAGACACAGACCTTACACGCAGGATACACAAGCATTATCGCACAATATTTTATCCGGAGGCCAGCATTTATCACCACAACCAGCGCGGATCTTACAAGAACTTTACAATATTGATTCATCACGTGGTTAGTGCGATCCGCTACTTTAACAAGTGGGGATGGTTTAGCGACAGGGAGCGTGACCATATCAATCAGCGTATATTACTTAAATTCTCGAGTGAATAGTCGGTGGGCAACTCTTCGCGACAAGGCAAGCTTATGCACCCTCAGTGGGGCCGTGGTAGCCATGCCGTTTTCAGTCAAGCTGTGTCACGCATGCCTCGTTGCATTCCTCTTTTTTTGGGCACTCGAAAACGATTGGACTTCAAAATTTGAAAAGGTGAAAAGCAATCTGCAGCTGTATTTCTTACTCGCGCTCGCAGTACTCTTAGTTTTCGGAGTCGGATACAGTCAAAATGAAGCGGGCGCGTGGTTCGTCCTCGAGAAAAAAATATTCTTCTTTCTCATTCCACTGGCACTTGCAACTTCGGCAATCTCAACGCCCGCTCTTCCAAAAATTCTTGCCCGCCTATTTTGCCTAACTTGTTTTTGCGCGTTGGTGGTGTGCTACTTTTATTCATGGCAGCAGTGGAGATTATTTGAGGACGGCAAAATCGGAAGCGCAGCCGTAAACTATCTTTCCTCCTCCGAGCTGTGGAATGTCGAAACAGCCAAGCCGTGGCTTTTTTTCTCCTACGTTAGTTTGTCAGGGGGCATCGGTATGCATCCCACTTACCTCGGCATGTATTGCGCATTTGCGTGCATGATCATGATCATTGAACATAGAGAGGCGAATACCAGACTCATCAAAGCGTTAATGTTGGTTGCAATTCTATTTTTTTCTATTTCAATCATTTTCCTCGCAGCACGAATCATAATCGTTTTGCTTGCCACGGTTTGTGTGATGCTGTTGTTGTATGAACTGTTTGTCGAAAAAGCAAGGATTAAAACGGCTCTAACCCTTCCCGTACTCCTCGTCATCCTGCTGGCTGGCGTGCTGGTTAATCCCGTAACACGGTATCGGCAGGTGAATGAAATTATTGCCACAGGTATTTCCGTCCATCCAGGCACCCATTACACTAACTCTACTAGTATCCGCACCTCGCTATGGTGGCTCGCCAGTCAGGCATACTTCGAGTCTAATCCGTTCATTGGCACGGGGGCGGGTGACGTGCAGCAATCCATGCAGAAAGCCAGCAAGCAATTTGGCATCACAAACGTGCTCGCAACGTACGACCCGCACAGTCAATACCTGTTCTTGCTACTTTCTTCCGGAGCCGTGGGGCTCGGTTTATTCCTCGGATATGTCACCATCGGATTTGCGAAAGCATGGCAGAGTCGTGACATTCGATTTCTAAGTTTCCTTTTGCTGGTTGCCGCTGTCTGGTTTACGGAAACTGCGCTTGAACTTCAGAAAGGAATCGTTTTTTTCAGCGTCTTTTTTTCAAGTATGTCGTTCGTAAAAGCGGAGACGTCTATCGTTCCATCGTTACCCCAACTCGCCAATGCAGGCCGTTGAAAACGATACTACCCTCGAGCTTGCTGTGATGCGAACCCTCACGTACTTTGACCTTTTTGACTATCCGTTAAAAAGTTCAGAAGTTTTGAAGTTCTTGCCGTGTGCCGCTTCACTAACTGAGGTGGACAGAAGCCTCATGATAATGGCTGCACAAAAACAAATTGCAGTATGCGAAGACATGTTTTCGTTGCAGTTCGACCCCATGGTCTTCCAGCGAAGAAAATCGGGTAACACCATGGCAGATGCGATTTTGCCTCGGATACAAAAGCAGGCTGACCTGATCCTCAAGTTTCCATTTGTGAGATCGGCAATGGCATCCGGATCATTTTCGAAGAATTTCATGGACGAGAATTCCGACTTTGATTTTTTTGTGGTGTGTGCAACGGGGCGAATCTGGATCAGCCGGATGCTTTTGGTTATTTACAAGCGGCTCTTCCTTAACAATTCACACAAGCATTTCTGTGTCAATTATTTCGTTGATGAAACGCACCTGGAAATTGGCGAACAGAATATTTTCACCGCAACGGAGCTTGCTACCGTGTTACCCCTGAACGGATTCAATGCTTATCGGGCATTGATAGCATGCAACCAGGGGTGGCTACTTGAAACTTTTCCCAATTTCGTCCCGCGTTCTGTTCCAGGCGGGACTTACCCAGCTCCTCGACTCAAGCGCTTCCTGGAATTCGTTGTCAATATTTTTTTTGGGTCGACTTTAAACAAGCTGTTTAAGTGGATGACAATACGACATTGGAAGAAAAAGTACGTTGCAAATTATTCTCCCACAGATTTCAACATCGCCTTTAAGAGTACCGACAACGTTTCTAAGAACCACCCACGGAACTTTCAAAAGAAAATACTTGAGCGTTACCATGAGCGAATTCAGGCATTGTCAAAAAAAGCAGAGGTCGCATGAGCAGTGTAGTGTTCGCACATTCGTATTTTTATCACTTCGACAACAAGCAGTGGCGCTTTAGACAACCGTATCCACCGCTGGCCACCATACTTGCGGCAGCCGTCACGCGCCAGGCCGGTTTCAGTGTTTCCCTTTATGACACAAACTTGCGCGAGAGTGCTAACGACTTAAGTGTATTCCTTCATCAGGAACGTCCGCGTTACTTTGTGATCTATGACGATTCCTTCAACTATCTTACCAAAATGTGCCTGACAAAAATGCGCGAAGCCGCTTTTGAAATGGCTAAGGTAGCAAGTAAGCTTGGGTGCACCGTGATTGTTTCCAGTTCAGATGCGTCTGATCATTACGAAAAATATTTTGCGCACAGCGTTGACTATGTTGTGAGAGGAGAAGGGGAAGAGACGTTAAAGGAATTGTTGCTAGCACTTCAAAAACGCACGGACATTTCGTGTATTCCCGGAATTGTTTATCGTAGGTCTGGACAAACGGTGGTGAACGCGCAACGGCCGGTCATGAAAGACCTTGACAGCTTGCCGCTTCCCGCCTGGGACCTGGTAGACGTAGACGCTTACCGGAAGATCTGGAAAAAACGCCACGGTTATTTTTCACTCAACATAGCCACAACGCGTGGATGTCCCTTTAAATGTAACTGGTGCGCAAAACCTATTTATGGAAACCGCTATACTTCGCGATCGCCCGAAAGCGTTGTTAATGAAATCGAACACCTGATTGGGAATTTTCAACCTGACCATCTCTGGTTTTGTGATGATATTTTCGGTTTAAAACCAGGCTGGATACAGCAGTTCGCTTCGCTCATGAAAGCGCGCCACATCTCGATTCGGTACAAAATTCAGTCACGTGTGGATCTGCTTTGTGACGATGGTGTAGTCGATGGACTGGCGGAATCGGGAGCCGAGACCGTGTGGGTAGGCGCTGAATCGGGGTCGCAGAAAATTCTCGATGCAATGGACAAAGGAACTACCGTGGCACAGATTGAAGAAGCGAGTGACCGCTTGCGCAAGAAACAAATCAAGGTCGCGTACTTCCTGCAGTTTGGATACCTTGGTGAAACGAAAGCAGACATCGACAAGACGATCCAAATGGTCCTAAAGACATTACCCGATGAAGTTGGAATATCCGTTTCGTACCCACTGCCCGGCACAAAATTTTATGAAATTGTGAAAGATCAGCTAAAAGAGAAGAGGAATTGGAGCGATTCGGATGATTTAGCAATGATGTTTGAAAGCACCTTCAACACAGCATATTATCGGCAATTACACCGCTACGTACATAGCCTTTACCGAAAATATAAAGGTTATCATGCATTACGGAAACTTATGGCCCATCCTTTGCGTCTTAATTATACCGACCTCCGGAACGGGTTGGCGACAATGTACTATATTCCTTCGTCCTTTGCTCATCACATCAAGTTGAAGAAATTAGAAACGGTGTAGTTATGGCGTTACCATTTGATCATATCGCAAGTCCCTACAATTCAATGCACAGCCGCAGTGCCATCGGGCAGCTCCAGAGAAAGAAAGTGTGGGGCTATGTCGAGACGATCATTCCCGAATTGAAGGGGTTTGAGATGCTTGAGCTCAACCAGGGCACAGGCGAGGATGCCAATCTTTTCAGCGAACATGGTTTCAACCTGATCGCCACTGACATCGGTGCGGAAATGATGAAAATTACGGAAAGGAGGTCGGGCCAATTTTCGTTGCAGCATACCATAAGCTCTCATTACATCGACCTTGAGACGTTCAATGAAACATTGTTCGGCAAAAAATTCGACCTCGTCTTCTCAAACTTCGGAGGAATAAACGCGATAAATCCGGAATCGCTAAAAAAATTACTGGCAAAGCTTCCTTCCATTTTGAAACCTGGCGGAAGGTTTATCGGGGTAGTGATGCCGAAATTCTGCGCCTGGGAAACCGTTTTCTTTTTGTTGCGCTTCCAGGTGAAAAAGGCGTTCAGGAGACTAACGTCAAAGGAGGTGTTGGGCAATCTGCAAGGAGGCGAAACCAGAACGTGGTTCTATAGTCCCCGTCAGATCACCAACTGGTCTAAAGAAAAGTTCCGACTTGTTCGCTGCAGCCCGGTAGGAGTCACCCTCCCACCTGTCTATCTTGAACGATTTTTTAAGCTTCGCAAAAAATGGCTCCTCAATCTGAATGACCTCGAAAAAAAATTCGGGCAAAGCTCGTTGTTTTCGGGAATGTCAGATAACTTCATTGTTGATTTACAACTGAAGTAACTTGCTTTCCAACGATCAAGCCGTTCACGATGCGTTTTCAAAACAATCTTTTCACTTTGATGAAGAAGACGCGTCAAATCCTGTTCTGCTTCGCATGCGGCAGCAAGTTTACACACACGTCAGCCAATACCTAAAACCACGAAGTAAAATTCTTGAACTCAACGCGGGCACCGGAATTGATGCCGTGCATTTTGTGAAGCAAGGACACACCGTACATGCAACGGACGTGGCCACCGGCATGATCCATCAAATTCACCGGAAGGTTGCGAATCATCATCTTCACTCTTCCCTTACCTGTCAGCAGCTATCGTATACGGACCTTGCCGATGTTGAGGGGAGCGAATTCGACTTCATTTTCTCGAATTTCGGTGGACTTAACTGCGTTGATGATTTGAAAAAAGTGACAAAGCACTTCGCGGCACTGCTGCGCGATGGAGGTTATGTCACGCTGGTGATTATGCCGGTGGTATGCCCATGGGAGATCGCTGGGATATTTCGTCACGGAAAAAAAGCGTTAAGACGGTTCCGCCCTCAGGGCGTTCTCGCTCATCTCGAGGGAAAATATTTTCAAACTTACTACCATTCCCTCACGTCTATCCGGGCCGCGTTCGACCAGCGATTTACCTTTATCCGATCGGAGGGCCTGGCAGCAGTGTCAGCGCAACCGCATAATGGAAAGTTTCCACTAACGCATCCATTCCTCGACAAGACTCTGAATCAACTGGACGCGCGTGTCCGAAATCATTTTCCCTTTAACCGGTGGGCAGATCACCTGATTGTAACGCTCCGATATACACCTTAAGCAATGGCGCTTGAATCGCTGCACACCGATCATTTTTCAAGAAGCAGAAACCTTTTTATCCAGAATGGTTTCGTGAAAGGAACTTTTGAAAGAGTATATCTTGACATCCGCGAAAAAGAAGGCCGCCTGTATTCGGATGCACAGGTTGAGCTACTACCATTTATCGAAGCACATCATCCGTTGAGTGAAGAATGGAACACGCGGGCACGTTCAGCAAAACGACTTATTCGATACCTTTCCTCTCATCCAGGAAAAATTATCCTGGAAGTTGGCTGCGGCAACGGATGGCTGGCACACCGTATTGCACAAATTCCGGAGAAAGAAGTTTTCGGTCTGGACGTAAACGAACCGGAACTCGACCAGGCAGCTTCCGTATTTAGAAATAAAACCAATCTCGCTTTTATCCTTGGTGATCTGTTTACGATAAAATTCCCATTTCAATTTGACATTATTCTATTTGCGAGTAGTCTGCAATATTTTCCGGATGTACAAGAAGTTTTCCGTGCGGCTTTCCTCCTGTTAAAATCAGCAGGAGAAATCCATGTTATCGACACTCCAATTTATGCGGGCAGAGACGTGGAGCATGCAAGAGAACGGTCGTGCAACTATTTTGCCGACAACCAACCCTCTATGAATGATCACTACTTCCACCATGTAAAGGAGGATCTGCTGAGGTTCAGTCCAGCGCTGCTCTACAATCCAGCGTCCCTATTCACGAAAATGAGAAACAAGTTTGTGAAGGATTCACCATTTCCGTGGCTACGAATTACAAAATCCCGACATGCCTGAGCAATCGCTTTTCATTCTAACGCCCGGGTTCGCAAAAGATGAGTCCGACAGCACTTGCCTGCCAAGCCAGCAACTTTTTGTGCTGACGGCCAAGAAGATTTTTCCAGAGCTTGATATCCTTGTAATATCTCTGCAATATCCTGCGGAAGAAATTCACTACACCTGGAATGGCGTGCCGGTTTATGCGTTACATGGAAGACGCTACAAAGGCCTGTTGCGATTCATCTTCTGGTACAAAACCTACCGAAGGCTACGGGGGCTCGCGAGTGGAAAAAACGTTGTTGGTGTACTCAGCTTCTGGTGCAACGAATCGGCACTCCTGGGAAATTACCTCGCCAGGAAAAAGCAACTGGTTCACAAGATCTGGATTTGCGGCCAGGATGCGCGTCAGGGTAATCCGTTCGTTCGATGGATCAAGCCGCGTCCGCATGAACTGGTCGCAATGTCCTATTTTTTGCAGCACGAATTTTTGAAGAACCATAATGTGAACCCACAGTACGTTATTGAAAATGCTGTGCTACATACGTTCCAAAATTTGAAGAAAGACGTTGATGTAATTGGAGCAGGTTCTTTGATTCCGCTAAAACAATTTTCATTGTTTGTGGAAGTAATTGCTGAGGTGCGCAAAGCGATTCCATCACTTCGGGTTATGCTTTTTGGGAATGGTCCGGAGGAGGCCCTCATCAAAAAATTAATCGTGGAGCTCAACCTGACGGAGACGATAGCACTTCACAATGAGGTTGACCACACTATCCTGATGCATTGGATGAACCGATCGAAAGTGCTCTTGCATCCGTCATCATATGAGGGCTACAGCACCGTTTGTCTGGAAGCGCTAGCAAACGGTTGCCATGTAGTAAGCTTCACATCCGCAGAACGTACGCGTGTTCCGCATTGGCACATTGTGGATAGTAAAAAGCAAATGACAGCAAACGTGCTGGAAATTCTGACAGAGGAAAATGATTTTAGTCCAATCGTCCTGCATGCTATGGAAAAGACCGTCAAGTCAATGCTGGGAACGTTCGGAGTTCAACCGAAGTAGTGAATTCTCAATTTGTATTGCAATAGCGTTTGCGGAAAGGTGTTCGCAGAAGTAGTCGATCACGCGTTTTTGCTCGTCTGCAACCTTCAGGTTTTGTGCGCGAAGCAACGCCTTCGTGAGCTCACGAGCAGAAGCCGGTTCAAAAAGCATTCCGACTTCGCCCCGACCCGTTATTGTTCGAAATGACGGAATGTCGCTCAGAATTGGAATACATCCTGCAGACATAGCTTCCAACACAGCAATTCCGCTTCCTTCGAACAGCGAAGTAGAAACGATAAAATTCACGTTGCTAAACCAATCCATCATCAAATGATGTGCAACACTCCCAACAACCCTGATTGACCTGCTCGCATCGCCTATCCTACTATGCAACAAACGCAGTCGGCTTTCGTCTTTCGAAATGATGAAAAGCTTCGCATCTGGTCGGTGCTCCAGGAAATCTTTGAATGCATCAATCAAAGTATCCGGGTCTTTATTCTGATCGATTCGTCCGACCCATAGAAAAGAAAGCTCGTCATTAGGATTCGCCCTTGGAGACGGCTCAAAAGAGGAAGTCGCCTCCAGGATTTGAATGATCTTGTCCCGGCTCGCTATAATTTTTCGCTCGACCCAAGGCGCTCCCATTTCTGACGAAGAAAAAAAATATCCGGCAACAAATCGGTCATTATACTTTTGAAGCCATGCCTTAGGCCATGCAAACACGCGCTCGCCATGGTGCTGAACAACAACCCGAATACCCCCGAGCGCGCGGACGAACAGCGCCATCTTCACAACCGCGTGCATGCCGTGCAAAACAATCATCCCCGGTGCCTCGCGTCTCACTGCCGCAATTACGCTTATGAGGAAAGTGTACTCAAGAAATCCAGCGCGCATGAAATGATACACGACACCATTGCGCTCGATGGTTTGTGATCGTGACGAAAAATGGAAACTTACGATGGCGTGACGTCTAGCCAGACGCTCAAGGACCCGTGTGTGGTAAGGAATTGACTTCAACCACCGCTCCGGCTCACCATTGATCCTTGCGAAAGATACATGGCAGATTTTCATTTAGCGTAACAGGTAGTTTGTTTCCATTCCGTGATGGTGTCGCCATTGCGCATAATACTGGTGAATGTGTGCCAGGACTCCGCCATGCGAAGCCTTCACTTCGTTTTCAATTTTGTATAAGTAGATCCTGTGAATGCCAATGTCAATCCACGCCATTACTTCTAGTTCAAAATACGACAACACATTTGCGGGCAGCGGCACTCCGTACCTCTCAGATACGTTTGGAGCAAGGTCGAATTCCATCAGTTCTGACATGTCCTTCATATGGTTTTTACCAAGAGCATACACTTCACGAAACGAATCACAACCAACCTTCGACAACACGATGCGTCTCTCCTTTTCTACCTGCTGTTGCGCTTTGCCACCGATACGAAGCGAACTCATATACAATTGTCCGTTTAATTTGCCGTGCAGATCAGTTGGGAACACATTCAATTGTTTTGGAGTCCCTACCGACACAAGGGCAATCGTTCTTGGCAGCGAATAGGCAATTCGAACCATATCGTGCAATTCTCCCGGAAGGTTCACGTTTCCCGGTTTAGGTTTCACAAGGTGCTCCCGAAGCCTGTTGATGTGCTGATAAGGCGAGCTGAGGAATTTGTGTTGACCGCGTATCGCTTGGTACAACCTAACACATTCGAACCCCCTGAACGTCTCCCCGATTGGCGACAGGATCATCCTGGCAACCACATTCCGAGCGGACGGAAAACCTCGCCAGTTTGAATCAGGCCGAAAGGCCTGTTGGTGAAATTGTAAACACAAATCACCATTGCCAAGCACCCGGCCTTCATCGTGGAAGCCCAACACCACGGGCTTGTATCCCACGAAAATATGCTCGATCGAAATCGGCTCATGAGTTGTTGACAACGTGACTACCGTTTGCAGCGGATTGGGAAATCTATCACCGTCAATGCACAGGTATTGCTGCGGAATTGTTAACCCAAACAGCCATTGCCGTAACCGATCTTTGATTTTCACAATTATCTAAAATAAAGGAATGCACCCAACTAGAAAAATCTCAGCCAGCACGAATTAAGTGTCAGCGTTGACTATTTTTCTTGTGGGCATATTGACTACCTTAGCCAGGTGAAGAAAGTTATTCTTTTCAATCCACGAAGCGCAAATTCCAAACATCGGATTCCTAACTCGATCCTGCAGGTCGGAGCTTCGATTCACGGTAAATATGAATATGTGTTCGTGGATGGAAATCTTGAAGCATCGCCCTGGAACACACTTGAACAACATTTTGCCAAGGGCGATGTATTCGCTTTCGGCTGCACGACAATGCCTGGACCGCAATTGAAGCAGGCTATTCCGTATTCAAAAAGAATACGTGAACAATTCCCTTCTGTAAAAATCATCTGGGGTGGTTATTTCGCCTCAAATCAATATAAATCCGTGATCAGCTCGGGATTTGTCGATTACATTATTAATGGTCCAGGCGACAAGGCGTTCCCGCTATTGTTAAAATCGCT
This sequence comes from Chryseosolibacter sp., assembly GCA_036402075.1. Classification (GTDB taxonomy): domain Bacteria; phylum Bacteroidota; class Bacteroidia; order Cytophagales; family Cyclobacteriaceae; genus Chryseosolibacter. The sequence continues at coordinate 13,333 of DASWTP010000198.1, forward strand.
TGAGTGCGGAGAATCGGTTTCACAAATCGAGAATCTGATTTATAAAGATGGACCGAATATCATTAAGACACCACTCGCTCCTTTGGGTGACCAGGATGCATTAGCGCCACTCCCCTACGAAACATTGAACTCCTTTTATCCCCTTAAAAAATATCTTGGGAAAACGTTCCTCGGTTCAAGGACCGCGGCTTACCACTCCAGCATGGGTTGCCCTTTCACGTGTTCATTCTGTGCTGTAGTTCCTTTATACAACGCGCGGTGGAAAGCAAAGTCGGCTTCATTGGTTTATAAAGACATCAAATACCTGATTGATCAACATGGTGCGGATGCCGTGGAGTTTCACGACAATAATTTTTTCGTGAGTGAAAAACGAACCGTTGAATTTTCAAAGCTCATCCGAAATGAGAATATAGCGTGGTGGGGCGAAGGAAGAATCGATACGATCGATAAATACAGTGATGAATCGTTAGCCCTCATGCGCGATGCCGGCTGCAAGATGATCTTCTTCGGAGCCGAAACGAGCAATGATGAGCTCCTGAAGAAAATGGACAAGGGCGGGACGCAGACTACCGAGCAGATGAAAAAATTTGCGGCCCGCATGAAAAAAATCGGCATTATTCCCGAATACTCATTTGTGCTCGGCTTTCCGGCAGACACACCCGAAAAAGTCATGGATCAGATCGATCGCGATATTGCTTACATAAAAGAAATTAAATCGATCAACCCCGACACTGAGATTATCATTTACGTTTATAGCCCCGTGCCAACCGAGGGTTCCGAACTGTATGACCTTGTAACCTCGAAGGGCTTTCGGTTCCCGGAAAAACTTGAAGATTGGCTTAACCCCGAATGGCAAAATTTCGACCTGCGTAAGAACCCGTTGACGCCATGGTTAACTGCAGCAATGGTAGATAAGATTCAGGGGTTTGAGACAGTATTAAATGCGCAATATCCCACCGTTTCTGATTTCCGGCTCACGCCTCTTAAGCGCACAGTCCTGAAGACGATTTCTTCTCTTCGATACAACAAAGGTTTTTATTCGTTGCCGTATGAACTGAAAGTGCTGCAAAAACTTTGGCGCTACCGACAACCTGAAATAGAAGGGTTCAAAATGGAGTAATGAGAAAGTATCTTAAATATTTTTCCTCGTTTCTGCTCATTCCATTTACCCGATGGTACCTGAGAAAAGAAAGAATCTTCAAATTTTCACGGTGCACCGTCAGTGTGCATCCGGGTGTCTTTCATCCCGGTCTTTTCTCAAGCACTAAATTTATACTGAACTATCTGACCACAAAAGATCTCGCAGGGAAAACATTTTTAGAGCTTGGCTGCGGCACAGGGCTAATCAGCGTCTATGCAGCCCGCCAGGGAGCAACGGTGACAGCATCTGATATCAGCACGCTGGCTATTGTCAACTGCAAAGCAAACGCATCGCTAAACAACGTATTACTCTCAATAGTGCAGTCTGATCTTTTTTCTAATATACCTAAACAGAATTTTGATGTCGTTGTAATCAATCCGCCCTACTATGCGAATGATCCATCAAGCGAAGCCGACTACGCATGGAACTGCGGTAAAGACTTCCAATACTTTCGAAACCTATTCCTCCAACTTCCAGATTTTACGGACGAACGTTCAGAGGTCATCATGGTGCTCACGAAAGGATGCGATCTCAGAACCATTTTTTCAATTGCGAAAGAAAAAGATTACACGTTCCATCTGCTAAGGGAAAAAAACGTGCTATTCGATGAAAAGGATTTCTTGTATGAAGTCCGAAAGCGTACTTAGCTCATTTCACTGAGTCCGAGCTTTAGCGAGCAAACACATTTCTTGCAAATAGGATCGTCCTTCATAACTAATGTTTTCCGAAAGGCCACCGCAGATGGAGAATTGAGTATTGATTCAAAATGATCTTCGTAGATATTGCCATACGGTTTGTGAAAAAAACAAGGCATGACGCGTCCATCCGATTCAATTACAGCAGAAACCCACGGGGCATTGCAAACCACAGGGGGAAATTCACCGTTGCCGTTCACCGCTTTATAGTACTGAACAAGTTTCAACATTTTTGATGGCGGCTCCGCAATAAAGTGATTGGAATAGTCTGTCTGCAACTCAACAAATGAGGACGTAACAATCTGTTCGAAATGTGCTATTTGAGGTTCCGTCAACACTATGTCTGTGACATGTTGTTCATTCCATGCTTCTGCGCGATTGAATGCAGTGGAAGAAACGTCAGCTGCTAGGAAAGAAATCTGGTCGAGCCCGAGCGATCGGGCCGATCTCACAATGTTTACAAAATCTGCATAGTTATGGCGCTGCAGCACGCACCTCCCAGTGACCGGAAAGGTTGCATCAAGTGTTTTTAGGCGCTTCACGCCCTCAGCGAGTTTCTGAAAACCGTTAGGAACTTGTCTGATTGCGTCATGCACTTCTTCACTTCCATCCAACGAAACGATTACACCATCTATATACATGAGAATGGATTCCGCATGCTTGCTGAGCAACAGGCCTGTCGACAGCAGCGTAAGTTTTATATTTTCCCGCTTCAGCACTGACGCAAACTCCCAGAGGTTTGAGTGCATGAGCGCCTCACCACCTGAAAATACAATTTCACGTACGCCTAACTGTTTGAACGCATGAATATGTTGCCGTAAAGTATCCGGTGAGATCTCTTTTTTGTTATGATTTGCCTTCCAGATGTCGCACATTACGCAACGGCAATTGCAGCGGCTATGGGGCATCAAAACAAGCACCGGTAGATTATAGATCTTGTGGGTGGTGAAGTTTAGAAAACGCCTGACTGCATTTATTGACATTACGAAAGATAGTTTTTCCCGTGTACACCCGGAAATTCGATCGCGTCAATGATTTGTTTACGTCAAATAATATACTCTACGCCAACAGCGATCAATGCACCAAGCAAGGCAACCGCCAGCTTCTTTGCATTAAACTTGTGCTCGGGGCTGCTCTCGAAAACAATGGTCGTTGAGATATGCAGAAAGTTTCCACACACCAATGCATACAGATAAATGAGAAAAGTGGTACTGATGATTTCGCTTTCCGCCAGGTAGGTGCTTAGGAGAAGACCGATAGGAGCTGCCAGCGAGAAGCCGATCAGGTAAGGAAGGGCTTTGCTCTTTGATCGAAGCTGAAAAGCCAGCACCGTCATAAGCGCGAACGCTGCAGGTGCGCGATGGAGCGCAATACCGAGCAGAATTGCGTTCACATCATAGATCGAGCTTGTGTTGATCGGCTGCGCGAGAATGCTGCCTTCCAGAAACGCGTGAATACACAAAGCAAACAAAAGCACCAGCGCTGAAATCGACTTCTGGTGATCAGAGTGATGATGGTGAAGGTGGTGCGGATCATGATCGTGCGCGTCATGCGTGTGCATATGACCGTGTTCAACGCCCGAGGTGAAATATTCCAGAAGCTGCTGAAGAAAGAATCCAGCCAGAACAAAAAGTCCAATCAGCTCAAGTCCTTCGTGCTGTCGGTACAATTCCGGCAGAATATGAATCACGGTAATAGCAAACAGGTAGGCCCCGGCAAATACAAGGAGGAGTTTGTAGTTCGTTCCTTTCGATTTTGGAACCAGGTAAATTGCTAATCCAGAAAGCAATGGCGTGAAAAATAAAACAAGAAGCTTAATGGTCATGGTGAGGGTTTACGAAAATTTTGTGTTTGATGTTGTCAGATACGAACACCCGAGGGGTGCCGTTGTCAAGATAAACGAGAACGGCACCTAAACTTTTATGTTGCTTAAGGAATTCAAGCGATTTTGATTTGCCGCCTACAAAAAATGCTGTGTCCCATGCATCTGCCGTGCTACAATCGGGAGCGAAAAGAGAAACACTGATCAGCTCATGGTCTACGGGGAATCCGGTAACAGGGCTGATGGTATGCCCATATTTTTTCCCATCGATTACCCGATAGTTAAAATAATTTCCGGATGTGGTAAATGCCTCGTCTTCAAGCACAGCATAGCCCATCAGTTCTTGTTCATCCTTTGGCATAAGTGGATTGACTATTCCAACTTTCCACTTTTCCCCACGCTGCAGATTCCTGCCGGACGCGAATCCTTCTCCCCCAAGCTCAACCAGGAAATTTCTAACACCTTGCGATAGAAGAAAATCCGAGATCACATCAACACCATAGCCCTGGCCGATTCCACCAAAGTCCACCTGCACATTCGGATCATCTTTCGATATTCGCTTACCCTCGATTTTTACGTGGGTATACCCAACAAATTTTTTGATGGAATCTATCTTAAAGGTTGAAGGTGCTCCTGATTTTTCTGGGCCAAAACCCCAGATGTTTACAAGAGGCATCACTGTAGGATCAAAACTACCACCGGACTCGCATGCTACTGCCAGACTCTTCTCTAATGCCGTACGAAAATGAATAGAGGAATTCGTCCCACCATCCGCGCTTTTATTAAAAAGTGAAACATCGGATGTTGGCTGGTAATTACTGATGCCATCATTTACCGATATCAATAAAGAGTCAATTGAAGCAGTGAAGTCCCGTGCTGAATTGTCAAAGTACAGGATCGAGTACGTGGTGCCCATCGTCCTGCCCTCTATTTTCAATGGATCGGAAAACTGACCGAAACCATCTACGGCAATTGAGAACATGAATAGCGTTAACGCAGCACGCTTTAATAGCACCATGGAAGTAAAGGTAGGGCAATAAAAGCTAAATGCAACAATGTTGTAAAAAGAAAATCGTGCTTTTTAAACCTAGTCACGAATGTGTAATTTGCTCCATCAATTCATGTTATGCGCGAAGACTACTTGCAAGGCGATGGGGAAGGGCTTAATTCAACTGAAAAGGAATTCGAAAAAGCGCTGCGCCCGCTATCCTTTAGCGACTTTACCGGACAGCAAAAAGTAGTCGACAACATTAAAGTGTTTGTCCAGGCGGCAAAGCAACGGAGTGAGCCGCTGGACCACGTGTTGCTGCACGGCCCTCCAGGGCTTGGTAAAACAACGCTCTCTCACATCATTGCAAACGAACTTCAATCAAATATCAAAATCACGTCTGGGCCCGTCCTCGACAAACCAAGCGATCTGGCCGGATTGCTGACCAACCTTGAAACAAACGATGTCCTTTTCATTGACGAAATTCACCGCTTGAATCCAATTGTTGAAGAGTACTTGTATTCAGCAATGGAAGATTTCCGCATCGACATCCTGCTCGACTCCGGACCTAACGCGCGATCGGTTCAAATTGGCTTAAACCCTTTCACACTCATCGGAGCAACTACGCGTGCTGGCCTTCTAACGTCTCCCCTACGGGCGCGATTTGGAATTAATGCCAGGTTAGAATACTATGATGCAAAATTACTGACGAACATTGTGAAGCGATCGGCTTCAATTCTCAATACCCCGATCGAAGAGAACGCAGCATTTGAAATTGCACGAAGAAGCCGCGGCACCCCGCGTATTGCCAACAACCTTTTGCGAAGAACCCGCGACTTCGCCCAGATAAAAGGGAATGGCGTAATTAACATTTCGATTGCGCAGATTGCACTTAACGCACTCGATGTAGATGAGAACGGCCTTGATGAAATGGACAATCGCATCCTGACCACAATCATCGAAAAGTTTAAGGGAGGCCCTGTTGGTCTGACGACTATTGCCACGGCCGTAGGCGAAGAAGCGGAGACAATTGAGGAAGTGTATGAACCTTTTCTTATCCAGGAGGGGTATTTAAAGCGAACCTCACGCGGACGTGAAACAACTGAGCTCGCGTACAAACATCTGAAGATTGTGCCGCCCGCACGAACCCGTGGTCTTTTTGATTAAATCGCTAAATGCTCACGGTTAGTCACCGAGCCGCAGACTAAATTCCAATGCCGTAGGCACAAAAAAGTTGAAGAGCCTTCCGACCCTTCAACCCCTTTGATATCATAAAATTTTCGCTGAGCGTCTCAGCGTCCAGTCGCTATTGCGATGCATTCGTGACTTCCAGCAACCGAACTAGAATCGCTCAGTGCCAGCGAAAAAGAAGCTACCTTCAATTTCAGCATTAGCATCGCTATCAGAACCGTGAATGGCATTCGCTTCAATTGACTTCGCAAACAGGTTGCGGATAGTGCCAGGCTCAGCTTTCTTCGGATCGGTTGCGCCAATCAACTTTCTAAAGTCCTCTACTGCATTGGCTTTCTCCAGGATCATCGGCACAATTGGTCCGGACGACATATACGTGCAGAGATCATTAAAGAACGGGCGCTCCTTGTGAATCGCATAAAACTGACCTGCACGCTCTTTTGTGAGTTGCGTCTTTTTCATTGCCACAATCCTGAATCCTGCCTCTTCAATCATCTTCGTAATTGCACCGGTATTGTTCGCCCCAACGGCATCGGGCTTTACCATGGTGAAAGTTCTGTTACCAGCCATAAGTCTATTTAAATTTAATTGGGCGCAAAAATAGCAGTTTCGGGCGTAGTCCAACCCGTTGAATCAGAAGATTTTCAACTTAAAGTCATTTTCGGCCGCGTTGTGCCATCCGGCATGAAGATTCAACAATTTTTCACCATTTTTGCCCCTTGTTTCCCAGAGAAATTCCATGCAGAACCTTGACGCCTTCAGGCAATACTTCAGCTCCGTCCGGAAGGTCGTCATTCTAACCCATTTTAAGCCTGACGCTGATGCCCTCGGATCTTCGCTCGGCCTCGCAGGTTATCTCAAAAAAAAGGGGCACACTGTCAACGTTATAACACCAAGCGACTATCCGGATTTTTTAACCTGGATGCCCGGCAACAATGATGTGTTGATTTTTCATAAAGAAAAGCCTAAGCCAGCGGAAGATCTTATAAACCAGGCGGACGCTGTTTTCTGCCTTGATTTCTCAAGCTTAAAACGAATCAACGAGCTTGGCGTAATGGTTGAAAAATCAACCGCAAAAAAAGTATTGATCGATCATCACCTGGAGCCGGAGAATTTTGCCGACTTCGAGCAGTGGGATACCACGGCAGCCTCTACAGCAGAACTGGTTTACCGCCTGATTGCTGAACTTGGTGATCAGCACCTTGTCGATGAAAACATTGCGAACTGCCTGTACGCGGGGCTCATGACTGACACCGGAGGATTTCGTCACCCGAACACCACCATCGATGTCTTTAACACAGCTGCTGCATTAGTCCGTCATGGCGCTGACCCTTCTAAGGTATCAAAGCTAATTTACGACACGAACACGCTGGAACGTTTGCGACTGATGGGCTATGTGCTGAGCGAAAAACTGCAGGTACTGCCGCAATACCGCACTGCGTATATTACCCTGTCAGCCGAAGATTTGAAAAAATTCAGTTCGCAAACAGGCGATACAGAAGGTCTTGTCAACTACGGGCTTTCTATAAAGGGTGTTCGTTTGTCGGTACTCATCTCAGACCGAAAGGAAAATATAAAGCTCTCCTTCCGGTCGCTGGGCGAATTCTCAGTAAACGAATTCGCCCGCAAGCATTTCGAAGGCGGTGGGCATAAAAATGCAGCCGGTGGCCAGACTAATACGACTCTTGAAGAAACCCTCAAAAAATTTCTCGACCTGCTTCCACAGTATAGAGATCAACTTTTGTCATAGTTGAATTGAAAATCATTACAACCATTATCCAATAAATATTGTCTAACAAAAAATAATCATGATTAAATATTCGTACGTATTGCTGGGCGTGTTCCTGGTTTTGATGTCTTGTCAAAAATCAGAAAAAGAGACTGCCAATGGATTTAAGTATACCGTGTTGAAAGCCGGCAGCGGTGAAGCCCCAAAGAAAGGCGAAATCATCGTTTTCGATTTCCAGTTAAAAGACTCAAAAGATTCAATTTGGAACGAAAGTTATAAAGACGGAATGCCTGCAGCCATCGAACTGCGCGACACCAGCGAAATCCGGCAAATGGATGGCATCACCCAAATGCTTTCAGCATTAAAGAAAGGGGATAGCGTAAAAGCTTCGTTGCCTGTTACCGATTTCTTCAAAAACCTCATAAGAAGACCGGTCCCGCCAAACGTTGATTCCACCTTAACCCTCACCTACTACATCAATGTGGCTGAGTCAATGACGCTCGAGAATTTTATGAAATGGAGAAATGAGAAGGTGATCACCCGTGACGATAAAATGATCAACGATTACCTCACCAAAAATAATCTTACGGCACAAAAAGACTCAACTGGATTGTACATCGTTAATCATACAAACGGAACTGGCCCAAAGCCTTCCGTTGAGAATTGTGTTCAGGTGAAATACGAAGGAAAACTTCTGGCGAACGGTAGGCCGTTCGATCAGAACGAAAATATCTCATTCAGCCTGATGCAGGTAATCCGCGGATGGCAAATTGGCTTCCCTCAGCTGGCAAAAGGAGACTCGGCAACCTTCTTGATCCCATCCAGGCTTGGTTATGGTCCAGAAGGATTTTATGGCATTCCTCCTGATGCCGTGTTATTGTTTAATGTAAAGTTGCACGATTTCAAAGCTGGCTTAGATCCTGCAACCAACCAATGTAAATAAGCGATTAATGAATATGGTAGTAAGAAGTATTTTATCGGCCGTTGCAATTTTTTCGGCATGCCTGCTCGCAGGTTGTGGCAAAGACAATGATGTATTTGATGAAGCGATCCAGTTTGAGAAAGAGGTGGCTGCCATTGACGACTACCTCGAGACCAATACCATTCCGCATATAAAAGACCCGTCTGGTGTCCGTATTGTAGTCAAAACGTTGGGAACAAAACTGCCAGCGCAGGCTGGTAGCCAGATTAACATTAACTATAAAGGCACCATCTTCGCTACAGGCGAAGTGTTCGAAGAAAGTACAGCAACAGGATTCGTTGAAGATTATATCCGCGGGTGGCAAATCGGTATCCGTAAGCTTCCTGTAGGTTCAGAGGCTACGTTGTATATTCCATCATTCCACGCGTATGGCAACAACACGGTGAAAACCATCAAGCCTAATTCAACACTGATCTTTGACATCAAGATCAACTCAACCACGCAAACAACCGTGTACAATAACCGCTTCACGTCTGATACGACCGCACTCAATACATACATCGGAAACAAACAGCTGGATGTCGTAAAAGATCCCACCGGTGTGCGTTATCAAAAACTTGTTCAAGGGTCTGGAAACACGCCCTCGTGGTTTACACCGGTCAAGATAAAGTATAGTATCATGCTGCTTTCGAACGATCAAAAAGTTATTGGTACGTACGAACGCGAACCGGTTGAGGGATTCAATAGTCTGGTGATTGACTATATCCAGGGACTACAGGTTGCCCTCCAGCATATGAAAGTCGGTAGCAAGTATCGTGTCTTTATTCCATCCGGCCTCGCGTTTGGACCGGAAAATGGAATCGACTCGAGCGGTGTGATTATCATCCCCGGGAATTCGAATCTTATTGTCGACCTTGAGCTCATCGAAGCGAACTAGAGATGCGACTGTGCTTTGCTACCAATAACGAACACAAACTGGAAGAAGTAGCGCACGCAATTAAGAACAAAATTACCATCCTGAGTCTTACCGACATCGGATGCTTTGAAGAGTTGCCCGAAACACGTGATACGTTAGAGGGCAACTCTTTACAAAAAGCCGAATACGTATTCGAGCACTACAAGCTCCCTTGTTTTGCCGATGACACCGGCCTCGAGGTTGATGCCCTGAACAACGCTCCAGGCGTATACTCAGCCCGTTACGCGGGCCCCCAACGCAGTTCGGATGACAACATCAACCTGCTTCTCAAAAATCTCGCAGGGCAAACGAACAGGAAAGCACAATTCAGAACAATCTTCACCCTCATCGGCCTCGACAAAATTTATACGTTCGAAGGAGTCATAAAGGGAACAATTTCCCACGAACGCAAAGGCACCGGTGGTTTTGGATACGATCCGGTATTCATCCCGGAAGGACATCAGCGCTCTTTTGCTGAAATGTCCATCGAAGAAAAAAACGAACTCAGCCACCGGGCAATCGCCACACAAAAACTGATCGCATTTCTCTCTGCTCACCAGTAATTCGCTCACCGCTGCATCAATTAATTCGTAATTCGTAATTCGTAATTCGTAATTCGTAAATAAAAAAAGCCCGAACCAATCGTCCGGGCTTCAAAACAAAATTTAACGTTTAGTCTGTTCAATCACCAATGCATTTCCTACTACTAATGACCAGTGACGATTGACTCGCTTATGCTTTCGCTGGCTCAAGTTTACGGTCAGCCTTGTCAGTAGAGAAATCCACCAGCACTGGCGTTCCGATGCACAGTGAAGAATAAGTACCGATAAGCACACCAATCAACATCGCGAACGTAAATCCTTTAATCGTCTCCCCACCGAAAATGAAGAGGATAATGATTACGAAAATCGTTGACATACCGGTAATCAAAGTACGGCTCAACGTATCGTTCAACGCGTTGTTAATTACTTTTGACGTGCTCTCTCCGCTCTTCATCTCTGTCAAAAACTCACGAACACGATCAAACACCACCACGCTATCGTTGATGGAGTAACCGATCACAGTAAGGATCGCTGCGATGAACGCCTGGTCAATCTGCATCGAGAAAGGCATCACATTCGCAAGCAACGAGAATAACGAAACCACTACGAGCACAGTGTGAATCAAGCTCACCATAGTTCCAAGCGCAAATTGCCATTTCCTGAAACGGATCAGGATGTAGAGGAACATCAGGCAGATCGCAATACCGAGGGCATATACCGCAGACCTGCGGATATCACTTGCGATTGTTGGACCTACCTTTGTCGAACTAAGAATTTTTGCCGTTCCTGTCTTAGACAAGCCTTCAGTAAGCTTCGTTTCCGCAAGAGTCGTTGCTTCTTCGGACTCGTCTTCCACCATGAAGTCAGTGGTGATCTGATACTTGTTGTCAAAGCCATAAGTCTTAACTTCTGGCGTTGTTCCAAACGAAGTTGTCAGATTTGCACGAAGTGCATCTGCATCCTGTGCCGATTCAAATCCAACGATGTACGTACGGCCTCCCTTGAAGTCAACACCGTAATTCAGGCCATTGATTGCAAGCGAAATAACTCCCGCTACAATCACAGCGCCAGAGATACCATAATAAAGCTTACGATTTCCGATAAAGTCAATCTTGATATTTCTGAACAAATTCTTCGACCATGGGAACGAGAAACTGATATTCTTGCCACGCTTCACATAGAATTCGAAGATCAAGCGCGTAAACAACACCGATGTGAAGAACGAACAGATGATACCGATCACAAGCGTTACCGCAAACCCTTTAATCAAACCAGCACCAAAAATCAGGAGCACTACACCTTTAATTAGAGTAGTAACGTTTGAATCCAGGATTGCAGAGAAGGCATTTTTGTAACCATTCGAGATTGCAAGCGCAATCGGCTTTCCAAGGTTGATATCTTCCTTCACGCGTTCGTTGATCAGAACGTTCGCATCCACGGCAATCGCAAGTGACAAAAGAATACCCGCGATACCTGGAAGCGTAAGTGATGAGTTGATTGATGCCAATACACCTAACAACAAAATCAAGTTCAGCAACACGGCAAGGTCAGCAACCCAGCCGGCAGAGCTGTACGTGATCACCACGAAAAGGATGATGATAAGAAATCCAACGGCAATGGAGATCAAACCATTTTGGATTGATTCCGCTCCAAGGGTCGGCCCAACCACAGCCTCTTCAAGAATTGTAGTAGGGGCCGGAAGCGAACCAGCTTTCAAAATATTTGCAAGGTCTTTCGCTTCTTCGCTGGTGAAGTTCCCCTGGATAATAGAGCTTCCAAATGGAATCGCTTCGTTTACACCAGGCGCTGAGTAAACAACATTGTCAAGCATGATCGCTATCCGTGAGCCCTTCGTAGCAGCTTCTTCCGTCCACTTTGCCCAGATGCGGGTTCCAGTCGAGTTCATGGTCATGCTTACCGCAGGTTGCGCTTTCTCATCAAGATCCTGACGCGCGTTCACAATAGATTGCCCATCAAGTCTTGCTTTTCTGTTTCTTCCAAGATCAAGGAAATACAACTGGAGTTTAGGCTCTTCGTTGATATCTGTGGTGAACTTATCAGCCTTCGCAGCCCAGAACACACCAACGTTCCTCGGAAGTCGGTTACGAACATCTTCCTTCTTGAAAATGCGGTTGATCTCCGCGGTGTCTTTCAGTGCATAACGGAAGCTGTAGGCAGGTTCGCTCAATCTGAACAACGGGCTCACGGTCAAATTCTGCAGTGAATCAAGTCCGCTGCGTGTGCTATCCGATGCAGTTGCAAGACTCTTCTCAAGCTCAGAAGCCGCAGAGTCAACCGGTGCTGCCGGAGTTTGCTGCGCTGTTGCATTATTTTGAGTTGCTTTCGCACGCTCCTGCTGTTCCTTTACAAGTATGTCGTTGATAGCCATTAGCGCGGGATTCAGTGTTGTTGGCTCCACCACATCCCAGAACTCAAGCTTCGCAATACCTTGCAATAACTTTCTTACACGCTGCGGATTCTCAGCGCCTGGAATTTCAATCTGGATCCTGCCGGTACCAGGCAAGCGCTGAATGTTCGGCTGTGAAGTACCGAACTGATCAATACGATTGCTAAGAATTGTAAATGAACGATCAACGGCATTTTCAATTTCTTCTTCTACAATGCTGATCACTTCGCTATCGGTAGCATTGAGGCTGATTCGGCCACGGGTTGATGCAGTAGAAAAGAGCGGAGCCAAACGCTTACCAGGATTTTCCTGGCGATATGCGTCAAAGAAGAGTGTGCTGAAGCTTTTCTGACTCGTGCGTGACTCAATGCGAGCCCGCTGCAACGCCTTTACAAAAGCAGAGTCCTGATTGTTTCCGCTCAATCCACGAATGATATCCACCGGTGATACTTCGAGCGTCACATGCATCCCGCCCTGCAAATCAAGACCAAGACTGATCTCGCTGTTTTTAATTTCTTCGTACGTAAATTCCTTCAATCCTAAAAAGTTGTAAACCGGCTTGTGCCAGACAGAATCTAAATACCGTTGTTTTTTATCAGGATTGAACGTTCCATCCTGAGCCGTTGCATACTCGGTCGCGTCCTTCTGAACGTTACGCGAGATCAGCGTGAAGGAGAGATAATACACGCACAGCAGCGTTACTACTATCGTGAGTACTCCCACAAATCCTTTGTTTTGCATAAAAGTTGATATAGGGTTATGAAATAGATACTAAGAAAAAAACACTTGTTCCTGGCGAAGTCAAACTCCGCTAAAGAGAAAAAATGTGGAAAACGACTAGGGAGCGTTTGGAGCAATGATCACACGGAAAAGCGTGACCATCAATTTTTCTTCAACTGAGGGCAGCGTTGTGTGAGGAACTTCCTCCTTCACATTTTCAAAAACAATCTCAAAAAGACAATGAGGATCCAGGTTGATCTGAACGTTCACCGGAGATGGCAGCGAGAACGAAGCCATGCTGATTGATGCAGAATTCGATTCATCGGCTGACGAATCGTCCGACTGCTCGGTTATCACAGAAAGCTTCGATTGGGCTGAATAGACCTGGGAACACACGATGACCATGGCTAGCAGGCAGCCCACAATAACGGTCAACAATCGGATGTTTCTTTTCATAGCCAGGGTCACAAAAGTAGGGAATTCGGTCGATTCCGCAAGCGGGCAAATTTTAAATGCTACTGTTTAATTTAGCCTTCAGGGATAGCGCGAGCAGGTCTAGGGCACGGGCAAAATCGCTGTTGTTGGGAATAATGAAGTCGGCATGGTGCTTAAGAGGCTTGATCAGCGTCTCATAGATCGGCATTACATGGTGCTGGTAGCGGTAGAGCACATCGTGCATATCGTACCCCCGCTCATCATTATCCCGAATAATTCGCCTGCTCAGCTTGATATAATCCTTCGCCTCAATAAAGATTTTAAGATCAAGTTCACTGGCAATCTCCTCAAAGTACTGCACAAACAAGCCTTCGATAATAATGATCGGAGCTGGCTTAAAGGTGATGATTGAAGGTTTCGCGTTCGGATTGTTAAAAGTGTACTCGACAATTTCGAGCGTTTGCCCACCCTTAAGTTTTACGATGTCGTTATGGAATCGCTCGCGCTCAATAGCCGTAGGCAAATCGAAATTTTGGACGCCACGGTCGTCCGTAATTTGAAGATGCCGGGCTTTGTAATAGTGGTCTTGCGAAATAAAAGTGATTTCCTCCGGCTTAAACCTGCCCGCCAGGTTCTTGATGAAGTAGGTTTTTCCAGACCCGCTCCCACCCGTAATTCCGATCGTAAATGGTTTTTGCATTCGGCACGAATATACGCATTCCCCTGATGGACCTTTGAAAATGAAATCGTCTTTGTTGTGCTTCGAATCCCATTTGTCTTAGACCTCTTGAAATTTGGAATTTGGTTCTTGGTCTTTGTATTTGGGCGTGCCCCTTTCCATCCACGGCCATCGCTCAGAAGCCTTGCTGCCAACGCACCCGGGTCGGGCTATCCGCTCCAACAATCCTGCGCACGGATGCAGCTTGGCAATATTAACAAGGGCATTATTGACTAATCATCGTGTAACACAGCGCGGTCAATAAAATCCACTTGGGTTTCCGCTCCTATCCCTCACGCAGCGTACATCATCTAAGACGCATAATCCTGCGTCTCTTACCCGGCTCCGCTAGGAGCACCTGTATATAAAAAAAAGCCTAACCGATTGCTCGATTAGGCTTTGTAATAAAAGATAGGCAACGACTTACTCTCCCGGGTGTTATCCTAGTACCATCAGCGCTGGCGGGCTTAACTGCTCTGTTCGGAATGGGAAGAGGTGATCCCCACCG
>DASWTP010000199.1:0-5474 GCA_036402075.1 Chryseosolibacter sp.
ATACCCCGCTTTCATCAACGATCTTCCAACCTGCACCGGATGGTGTAATTAGCAGGCTTGCCTGTGGAATAGTATGGGGCACCCCATCCTGATCATACACGAATTGACCAGAATGACTTCCAAAATTATAAGTGTAAATATCGGCCTCCCCGTCCACCTCTCCTTTTTCAACATCTCGGGCGAGTTGATCCTGATTTCCAGATAACATTATGTTCTCAATTTCCTTTTCCTTTGGTTGAGATGCCCACTGGGAGATATCATCTGGCAGGCCACGGACGGACCTTGAAATAATTCCATTTGCCTGCAGGCTCCACAACAATCCAACGCTCGAGGCTACTTCTTCGACTTTCACCCCCGCTGCATGATACGCTAAACTGATTGGCAGTTTTAAACTACCATTTTTTATTTCATACAGCGGCACCGAGATTCTTGGGATGCCGGTATAATAACCGACTGGAATTGCCCCAAATTTACCTAACGTGGCAACCTCTGGTGATGGAGGTATCACTTCCCTGAAAGGTGATTGCGCCAGTGTAGAATTTGACACGATCAAAACGCCCATCAAAACCTGGCAACATTTCAAAAGGATGTGAGTCTGCTTATCCATAAAAAACTGTTTTTGTATTGTCTGCTGCTGGGAATAGCTATTTTGTGAGGCCTGTCAAAAACGCGAGGCTCTTTCGCACCCAAGCACACGTAGATTCTCATATTTTTCGATGTTAATAAATAGATATGAACGTCAATGTACTTGTAATTGCATATTGATCACAAGTCTCGAATTTTAGGGTAAGACAACGTTCAGACATGGTTTTTGGCCTTTCCATCATTCTCTTGATATAGGGTAGCTCCCCGTGACTGGCGCAAGGTACTGTTAAATGAAAAGTTGTAAGGAGTCCACCCTGGATATTTCGCTGCCATGGGATCTATCACCCCCCATCTTCCAATATCAGGCATATACATCCGTGCCCCATAATCTAGCCATCGTAAATCAAGAGCTTTCTGTTCTTCTTTTCCGTTGAACCTGTGATTCTGTTGGACCGCATTCTCCCTATTGTAAGAGTTGAAAGTTAAACCGAATGGATAGTAATCTTCACACAACAAGCCCTTAGTAAAACTCATACCGATATTTTTTGATTGTATGTTTTCCCTGGAATTGATGAACTGTCGAATCTAAAAGCCCCGCCCTTGAATAGTAATGCGTCTCATCTAAAATACCGCGAGTAAAATGTTCTATTTTTTTAATTGCAATATTATAATGATAGAGTGTCACATAGCTAGGCTGGTCGTTGCCATTCTTTATGTAAATTTCCTTGCGAACTAACTTACTTCCAGAATAATGATAAATGGTTGTTTTCTCAACATCAACCGCCTTGACAACTCGGCCTTTGTGATCCAACTCAAAAACCACTGTGTCTTTTCCTGCAGCAGAAAATTCCTCCCGCGTGTAATTCCAAGTCCGCGCACGCGAATTGTGCCAAACCTGAATTAAGCGGCCAGTGCTATCCTTTGCGTAGGTAATGATCGAATTTACTGGTGCTTCGAGTCTCTGCCACCATCTCGTTAGAAAATGTTTGTCATCATAAGTCATCGTATCGTTAGTCATAAATGCTCTTCGTTGAATAATGTTGCCAACCTTATCAAAAATAAGGGTTTCAACTCTTGAAGGATCAACAAATGACGAATCATACGGATCGTAGGATGTCATAATCTTGATTTGCTTATTCCAGAAGGCTTCAGCATACGGATCAGGGTAATTTTGCAACTCGCTACTACTCCTCCCACAGTTAATAAAACACGCCAAGGAAATTACTAAAATGATCATTTTTGGTTTCATGCGAGGAACTACTTGTTTCCATTTCTTCCCTTGTAATTATCTTGACTCGGCATCGTTCCATACCTTTCCATCATTCTCTTGATGTAGTCTCCATTGTTGCCGCAATTAAGTATCTCATTTGTGCGATAATGCTGGTAGCTTTCGGTCAGGTAGTTGCCATTTGCCATCACTCCTTTCTCTGTGTGACCTCCAGGATTACCACTGTGACCAGCCCCATGAATCATTTCGATTGCCGACCCCTCATTTGGATCCCCTCGATGTTGTGCGATATTGTCATTTACGTGGTCAACCGCAATGCCTTTTCCGTTGCGAGTTCGATTCGACATTTCAGGGTCCCCAACATATTTATTTTCCTTGTTATCTTTCCAAGCTTTCAATTCAGCCTTGTAGTCTTTGTCATTTGTGATCGAAGATGCCATGTCAGCTACCTGCTCCCGGTCATTTCCAATGACAGCCCAATTATCTGTTTCATCTAAATTTTGTTCATCAAATGCCCCATTGGCTTCTGCATCGTAGATCTGAACTCTTGTCGCTAGTCCAAGACCATCCAGATATTTATTTGCGTTGTCCACTATTTTTTGGACTTCATCTTTTTTCATATTACCTGCAACAAGTAGGTAAATAATATTATCCATCCCCGATGGGTCAATAAATAACATTGGATTGTTAAACGCGTAGTTGTAAGGAGTGACTATTTCATATCGATCAGCATGGGGGTCGATCACTCCCCATCTTCCAATGTCGGGCATGTACATTCTGGCTCCATAGTCAAGCCAACCTAGATTGAGTTCCTTCTGTTCCTCTTTGCCATTGAATTTGTAATCCTGTGGTACGCTGCTTTCTCGATTGTACGAGTTAAACGTCAACCCGAATGGATAGTAATCATTACTTTGAACTATCATCGACTTCTCATGCACCACTTTAAATTCATCAAAGAACACATCTTCAGTAGGCTCTTCCCTATCGTTGCAAAAGTATACAAAAAGATAGCCAGCGTGAGTGGCTTCAAAGTCCAGCTCGAGTTTTTCGTGAGGTTGGTTGTTACCACGCTCCTGGCTTTCGGAACTTAACTTTGCTGATCCGATGGAGGCCGTAGTGAAGTCAAAATCATTCGGTACAAAAATGTAACGCAAATATGCCTGGGGTCCTTCGCCATCGTCCATCTCACCGCCAGCAGTCGAAGGCGGTGGTGTAAAACCTGGACTTCCGTAAGATGGCCCATCAATCACCAACGGCCCCGGCAGACCTGAAGCAAGCGCCTGCACAAGTTGCTGAAAGAAAAATCCGGAGTAGTTTACATCGTTCGGATCGATATACTTCGCAAAAACTTCCATGTGAACCTTATCGCCCGGCATGAGCTGCAATGATTTACCCAAGCCGATTTTTTCCTTCGGTCCACCACGCAACAGAACGGCATAACCATCCTGGCCGGTGGCATCATTGGTCTTGTCGGCAATCCGGGAAATTACTTTCCGTACATTATCGAAATTCAAAAACTGACTCCGTTCATCGGGTATCTTGTCTTCCTCAACGGAAGCGAGGGACTCTTCTATTTCCTTTTCGGTGCTAAACGTCACTCTCACATTGCCCAAATGGTCTTTCAAAAAATATTCGTACACCGGGCCGGTTGTCATGGTAATTCTTCCTTCGGCATGCTGAATAAATTGCAACACGTTGTCGGGTGCTAATTAATTTTTAATTGCTGGTGGCCTTTCCGGTACTTCGTCAGACCACCACCCAACAAATGCCTTACTTTTTTTTCTACCGTGTTCTCTTGAAATAATCAGATACTTTTTATCCGGCTCGTAAGCGATCTCAAAAGGTACTCGCTTCATTCCAAAAAGTGTTTTTCTCAATACGGTAAACTCTCGAATATATCCGGTTTTTTCCCATGCCGCCAATCTGTTTAGCTCGAACGTTATTCTATAGGCTACTCCATTTGTGGTCATTTTCCTCTCACCGAAGGTCATTTTCCATTCACCATTGAAATAGATGGTGTATTTCTCTTTGGGAGTATTACCGATTACAAAGCCTGTCAAGATTTGATCGGGATCTTGGCCCAAGCAAGGTCGGTGAAAAAGCAGAAAAGTAAATGCAAGTGAAACGAAAATGCGCATGGTTTAAAAGCGTATTTCTTCGGTGATTTCTCCCGTCTCAACAACGTTGTCTTTAAAATTATAGTTGTATTTGATCTTAAAGATAATGCGTGAACCCTTTTCTAGAGTAAAGCTATGCGCCCAACGCAATGGAATCATTACAAGATGGCCCTTGAAGTTATCGAGGGTTCTTGGCACTGATTCTTCAACCACAAAAATAACTTGAACATTTTCAATAGTTAAATACAAATCATCTGCTTGGTGATCCTTCATAGGAGGCTTTTTCAACTCTATTTGGATAGGAACCAGCTGATTGTTTCTGAAAGACTTGCTCTTAATCAACTCCCTTGTAAAAAATTCACCTAAGTATTTCAATTCCACATAGGGCGTTGGATAGTCTGGACTCAAATCGTTAACCACGTGGCACTTTGAGTTGGACTTAAATGCGCAAGCGGAGAATACAAAAATTAAAACTATTTTAACTGTCTTCATTCTATTGTTGTATTGGAGGGGTGCCACTTGTATCTACAAATTGAAAATACGACACAGTAACCGCTCCGGATACGCTTCCCGAACCTGAGGGTGAACTGATGTTCAGCCCAGCAAACGGACTGTTAAGGTTTGATGGGTTTGAATTGAGGCTGGCTGGACTTAGTGGACCCGTCAATGGCGCTGACGTTCGCACATCAGCAACGGATAAAACATTATGTGGGTTACTCACCACATACTCACCGGCAATAATCCTAACATTATCAGAAGCATCCACTTTGATCTCACTTTTCGCAGTTAAACTAACAGTACTACTTGTAACATGAACGTTGCCGCTTGGTATACCTAATTCTTTCATGCTTACAAACTGCTGTCCTCCCTCATTGGCGAAATCTCTGTGAAAAGTTGCCGACTTTGAGTCAAACCCACCTACTAGTTGAACTCTATCTGCTGCTGGTCGTCCTGTAGCAGTTGAAACTGACTTATCTAATCTCGTATTGAGCTTCTCAACGGTAACACCGGCTTTTGCGATTGCGTTCTTAATCTTACCGGCTTCACTTGCAGTAAAGCCACCAGCACTCATAGATTTTGCCATCGTGTTAATTTTGGTAATTTGCTTTTGTAATTTTCGAGCAAGTCTATTTGCTTTTTTATCAGGGTTAGTATCTACAGGATCTCTGCCATCAGGGTCAATAAATCTCACCGGATTGTTGAATGAAAAATTGTAAGGACTCCATCCTGGATATTTGGCTGCCATCGGATCAATCACTCCCCATCTTCCAATTTCAGGCATATACATCCGTGCCCCATAATCCAGCCAACTTAAACCAAGCGTCTTCTGCTCTTCTTTTCCGTTGAACTTACGATTCTGTGGCGTTGTGTTCTCTCTGGAGTACGAATTAAATGTTAAACCAAATGGATAATAATCTATGCGTTTTTTCAACGCGACTTTTCATTTTCCATAAGCCAACTTCCAAACGAACCCGATTTTTGGTAAGCCGATGCCGCAGCAACTTTTCAAAGAACGTGGGGCTAAGATAGGATTTTTAATAGTA
>DASWTP010000200.1:0-40078 GCA_036402075.1 Chryseosolibacter sp.
CATTTAGAGGAAGCGCGGAGGACCGCAGAGGAATGCAGGAAGGCTCGTTGACGCTCGAATAGATGCTTGAGAGCAGCCTCATCATACGTTTGCACTTCCTCTGGAAGCGTGGTCGCTGAACGAGGCCCGGTATTGAAGTCCCCTTAAGGGGATTTAGGGGTTGGCATTTTATCGCTATCTTTAACACCCATGAAAATTCAAATCATCAACGGTCCAAATCTCAACCTGCTCGGAAAACGGGAGACTTCCATTTATGGAAATCAGTCGTTTGATGAGTTGCTCGAACAGCTGAAAACAAAATTTCCAAAAGCCACCATCGATTACTATCAGTCAAACGTGGAAGGCGAAATCGTCAACAAACTACACGAAGTCGGATTTTCGTACGATGGAATCATTCTGAATGCTGGTGCTTATACGCACACTTCGGTTGCCATTCACGATGCCATCGCAGGAATAAAAACTCCGGTTGTGGAAGTGCACATTTCGAACGTTTATGCAAGAGAGGAATTTCGGCACAAGAGCCTCATCACCTCAAAATGTGCAGGCATGCTCACCGGATTTGGGATGGATGGATACCTGATGGCCGTTCATTATCTTACTTCAATTCGTACCAAGGCATGATCAGCTTTTATCCCGGTCCGTCAAAAGTTCATAACGAAATTCCGAAGTACGTAAAGGACGCGTGCCGCAAAGGAATTTTGAGCATCAACCACCGCAGCCCGGAGTTTATGAAGATTTACGAACGCACGGTCAAATTGCTGCGGGAAAAGCTTGATGTGCCGTCAGACTACAAAGTCTTCTTTACTTCTTCCGCGACCGAGTGCTGGGAAATTATTGCACAGTCACTTGTGTCGAAGAGAAGTTATCACATCTTCAATGGGGCGTTTGGTCAGAAATGGTTTGAGTATTCCAACAAGATCAAGTCGGGTGCGCGCCAGTTTCCCTTCGATCGTGAAGAACTGCCCAATGCAAATAAATACAAGTTCGGCTCCACAGACGGGGTCATTTGCATCACCCACAACGAAACTTCCAATGGCACACAGGTTCCAGAAGAGTTCATCCGCGATGTGAAGGAAAACAACCCCGGCCACCTGGTAGCCGTTGACGCTACTTCGAGCATGGCTGGCGTTGCGCTGACCTTCGAGCTGGCCGACATCTGGTTCGCGTCTGTGCAAAAATGCTTCGGTCTTCCGGCAGGGCTTGCCGTGATGATTTGTTCTCCCCGCGCCATGGAAAAAGCAGGAGAGATCAACGACCGCGCATTTTATAATAGTCTGCTTTTCATGAATGACATGCTGGAGAAATGGCAGACCTCCTTCACACCTAACGTGATGAACATCTACCTATTAATGCGTGTCCTGGAAAAATCAGACCCGATCGCACTCGTTGACGCAAAAATTAAAAAGCGTTATCGTAAATGGGTGAAATTCTTTGAGGGGCAACATATGCTGCGGCACTTTATCAAAAACCAGGCGGCACATTCGTATACAGTGCTCCCCATCATTGCACCCGAAGGCGCCATCATTAAACTCAAGAAGGACGCAAAGGAAAAAGGTTTCCTCCTTGGTGAAGGATATGGTGATCTCAAAGCAACGACTTTTCGAATCGCAAATTTTCCAGCGCTAAAGAAAAAAGAAATCGACAAGCTGAAAGATTTTCTTGCGGTTTATTGAACGAATCACTGCACACACAACGGTAGGGGTACTTGCTACCGTTTAACATTGCATTCCATCCGCTGAAAACATTACCGTTTAATTTTCTTCACAGTCCGTCTTTATTTGCTCACTTTTCGAAGAGAGATTCTTCAAAGTAGGGCCTGCTACTGCTGCAGTGCAGGTTTTCTTTAGGTCTAGGTTAGGACTGAGCAGACTTAATGCCGGATGACGTCCGGCATTATTGTTTTCCAGGGCTGTAGATTAAAGGCGTCACCTGCGGATGTTCGAAATGATAACCGCGAAGGTGCTGATTCTGCTGTCAACCGAAATCTTCTACCGGGTAGTGGGTAGATACTTCCCACAGCCCTCTCTATCCACCGAATTTTATCTTAATTTTGCCGGTGAACTAACGCCTAATGGTAAACTTTAAAGAAATATTTTCGGTCACGCTGATCCTGTTTTCCGTGATCGATATCCTCGGCTCTATTCCATTCATCATCCTTATCAGAAAACGTGAAGGGCGGATTGAAGCAGAAAAAGCAACAATCATCTCCGCATTTTTGATGATTGCATTCCTCTATCTCGGTCAATCCATCCTTCAGCTCTTTGGTTTGGATGTCGCGTCTTTTGCGGTAGCCGGTGCCATTGTAATTTTCATCGTGGCCATGGAAATGATCCTCGGCATCACGCTAATCAAGGACGATCCACACGCGAAAGGTTCTGGCTCAATTGTGCCCCTTGCCTTTCCCCTGATCGCTGGTGCCGGCACCTTAACAACCATTCTCTCCCTTCGCGCTGTATATGAAGAGGTCAACATTCTTATTGGTGTCGTCTTCAACGTGGTCGTAGTTTATGTCGTGCTGCGTTCAAGTGCGTGGCTTGAGCGGGTGATTGGCGAATCTGGTTTTGCCGTGCTGCGCAGAGTGTTTGGTGTGATCCTGCTGGCAATATCCGTCAAGATCTTCAAGTCTAACGTATTTCCAGGATGATCAGGATTTATACCGATGGCGCGGCTAAGGGAAATCCCGGACCGGGCGGATATGGAACGATCATGAAATACGGTGACCATGTGAAAGAACTCTCGCAAGGCTTTCGTCTCACGACCAACAACCGAATGGAATTACTTGCCGTGATAGCCGGTCTCGAAGCCATAAAAAAGGATGGCATACCAGTCACCATCTACTCTGATTCGCAATACGTTGTAAATGCTGTCGAGAAAGGATGGATCTGGACGTGGGAAAAACAAAATTTTAAGAAGAAAGCGAATTCGGACCTCTGGCAGCGCTACATTCCACTCCACAAAAAATTCAAGCCGAAATTTGTCTGGATCCGCGGCCACAACGGCCACCCGGAAAACGAACGGTGCGATTATTTAGCCGTGAAAGCCTCCAGCGGATTTGATCTGCTTGTGGATTCCGAATATGAACAGAACAAGGATGATGCATAAATGTCCTCGCTGTAGAATTTCATCGTGAAACATTACCGCAATAGCGCCATAGCAGGAAAAGAAACATAGATTATTGCTGATCATTCAAAATTGAAACGCATTGCGCATACTGTCGGACAAGGCGGTTGCCGTTCCTTTTCGCTTTCTTTGAATAACCAACGGTTCTTTTCCGCTATGGCGCGGTGGACGCTATCTCGCGCGATGGAATTACCATGCACAAGGTTGCTGCTACACAATCATTCGCATGTCTCCTCCCCGTTAGGGAGTTAACTTATAGCAAACAATCTCCATTGGACCCGGCCTGTAGTAAACGTGATTATAGATCTGGTCTACATCGTATTCCGGTTCGCGATCATTCTTGATATCTACCGCGCTCATGATCTCCCCCGTATTTTTATTCACCTGTACAAGCTGATTTCCTTTTTTCTCCTGCGTAGTCATCATCATGACAAAGGATGGCGTGTTTTGCGATGCTTTGAAGCGCGCGTTGAACTCTTTCAGGGCACGTCCTGAGTAGGCGAATCCGGCCTGGCCAAGCTCCCCAAAGCCGCGCGACAACTCCTGCCCTACTGCTTTACCTGTTGCGTCATTTGTTTTCGCTGCGGCATCAGCGAATGCTGCGGAGTAGGCGGAGGCTGCCGCACCAATGTAAGCCGCACGAACCGCCTGTGCCATCAGAAGCGCTCGCATTAACGCGGGCTGGCGTGGGGCGGGATAATATTTGAAATATTTCTGCGTGCCATCAAAGCCGAGCTTCATCACGTTCTGATCGGAATACAGTAAGATAGCATCGCTTGTAACATCAATTGCGTTTGGTACTTCCTTGCCTTCAAACTCCACTTTTGCCGGTGTGATCTTTTTGCTCACCGCATTTGTTTTGTCGATTTCAAACAAACCACCTTCTTTGGCAGAGAACACGTACATCTTGTCTCCCTTGGATGCGGTGGGGAATGGTCGCGGTTTATCGCTATTGAAAGGCATTCCGGCTTCAATGGAATTCTCCCAAAGAAGTTTACCCGTATTTGTATCCAGGATGTTCACTTCTTTGGTTGTGGCGAACAAGAGTCCTTTCGGAACAATCTCGCTGCTCACGAGGTCTCCTTTAAGCTTCGATGCTTTTTCGTACTTCAACGTGCCGGTTGCCGGATCGAGCACGTTCAAATAATATTCTTCAGCTTTGTTGTTCCACGCGTTGTCAAAAGCGGTTGTGATCAGAATGCCCTTGGCGGTAGGGATGTAACTCACCACACTGCCTTGCGCTTTCACGCCCTTGCCCTTGTTACCCCACATCATCTTTCCCGTGGCATAGTCAATGAGGTTTATAGTTGGCTTTTGTGACGAGCGCGGACAAATGATCAATCCCTTCTCGTGCATAATCACCTGGTTCAGCTTATCGTTTTCCTTTGCAGGTTCTTTCCACAGTGACGCTCCGGACGCCAGGTCAAACGCGTAATACTGATTATAATAGAACTTCTGAGGCTCTCCTTTGTTACCGCTGGAGGTGGTAAACCCAGAACCAGTTTCGGATTCAATTTCAGTTCCGGCATACACTACCCCTTTCTGATATGGAGAGAAGTAAATCCGGCCAGCCTTCGATGGTGTGATTGCATTCTTCCAGAGAATTTTTCCGTCAGCGGAATTAATCTTGATTACGTAGTTGGGGTGGGTGATGATCATCGACTGATCGGCAAGCTCAACAGGTTCGCTCGTGAGGGACTGAAGGTTGCTCAGTTGCTGGCCCATCGCCTGCAACTTTCCAAGCAATCCCTTCTGAGCAGGTTGATCTGCTTTGAACATATCGTCATTGGCCCAAAGCTGTTTTCCCGTAGCAATATCATACATAAACAACGAGGCTGCCAACGTGTTAGGACGGGCGCCAATCACCAGTAGTCTTCCCGACTTGGGCAGCACATGCCGGCTCAGCACACCAATCTGCTCCTTCTGCGAATCGAAAAGCACTTTGCCTCCCACAACTTCCAGGATGGCCTGCATGGGAATGGTAGCGCTCTTGTCAGTGATAAAGGAGATCGTAGCGAACTCGGTGCCATCCACTTCCCTAAAATTGTCAGGACTCAAGGCAGGATAACTTTTATTCTCCCAGAGGATTTTTCCGTCAGTTGGATTCACGCCATACAGGCCATCGTTTGTGCTTACAATCAAATAGCCGAGCGAATGAACGCGTTGCCAGTTTACTGCGCTCTTGAACTTGGCACTCCAGGCCGGAGCTTTCTTTGTTTGCGCGAAGCTTAATGTCGTGATCATAAGGAACACGGCAACAAGGATCTTAATACTTGCTTTCATGGTATAGGATTTTGGTGGACGCGATTGGCTACGCATAAATGAAGCCAAAAATTCTATGCTGAAGTTACTGGTTTTAGCAAAGCGTTTCCGGATGATGTAATAAAATTACCGAACCCGAATGATTACTGTTTGTTTAAACAATTTCCTTTAAGCATTAACTTTTTGCTGTCTTTGCGGGCCGCGTTGCCTCCCGCTATGACGCACCGCAATGCTTTGCTATCGGTTTGCCACCGGCCCAGATATAAACTTTGTATCCGAACGATAATTCATGTTGAACGCAGGTGGTTATGGGGTGGTGGAATGTATCTCGTTAAAATTGATCCCCTCGTTTTTCAATTCTTTCAGGATCGGCTCATAAAATTGAGGTGTGGTAGGAATTACAACGCCACGTGCCGTAAGTTTATTCTGCGCCAATAACTTTGCTGCAATGCCCAGCGGCAAGCCTACGGTTTTTGCCATCGCTGTGAAGACAGAATCCGAACCCGTGGCAACCAGCGAAGACTGAATTTCGTGTTGCTTACCTTTTTGTTCGTACACAAAACGATGCCACATCACGATCTGATCTTTATCACTCTCTGCGAGCTTCCATTTTTTATTGAGAATGTGTTCAAGGATCTGCGCAGGAGTTCCCTGCTTCAGCCCCACAGGCTCGTCACTAAATAACCCCGACCATTGGAGATTTTTTAGTTCATGACCATATGAAGCAAGCTGGAATCGTTCGGCAATTTTTTGTTCGGTTGATTTTCCGGCCCGCTCGGGCAAAAATGAGTTTATGAACGATTGGTGCGTCATGCCCTCAACGCCTTCCATAGAATACGTGTCATCACAACAGCCGAGCTGAACGAAAATATTCCACGCGGCACAAAAGCCCTTGTTCCGAAGTGTCCCGCGAAGCATCGTTTGAACTTCTTGCAGCGAATACGTTTCAAGGTATTTCAGTGAATCGCGATTAGCATATCCTTCATATTCGCCAAACTCTGGCACGGTAACCGAGGTAATGCGCTGAAAAAGTTGCTGATAAGGGATGTACTTGAATTTTCCACCCTGAAGATACTTGGCAGTACTCTGGCCCGCCATCACCACGTTGCGTGGATTCCAGGTGAACTTGTAACGCCATGGATTATCCGGATCTGTGTCTGGAGCGATAAGGCCACCGGTGAACGACTCAAACGAGGTTAATTTTCCTCCTTGCCGTTTTATTGTGTCAATCACCTGCATCGCGCTCATGTGATCAATGCCGGGATCAAGGCCGCATTCATTCAGGAACAAAAGACCCTTCGAATCTGCTTCGGAATGAAACGATCTCATCTCGTCAGAAACGTAACTGGCGTTCAACAGGTGTTTGCCGAACTCCAGGCATCGCACAGCCACCAGCGTATGGAGGTGCGCGGGCATCAGGGAGATAATAATGTCAGCATTGCGGATTGCTTCCGTGGTCGATTCTGTTTCGTTGATATCGAACCGGATCGCATTTCCACGGTCGTGATTTTTTACCTTCTGCTGTGCTGCCGCAAGCGATACATCGCCAACCGTGACTTTCCAATTAGACATCCCCGCATTGTCGAGGAGATACTTGATCAGGGAGGATGATGACCGCCCAGCACCGAGCACGAGTACATTCTTCATGCGACAAAGTAAACGAAAACTTTTAATCTGAACGTTTATAAGGACGTCAAATTAAGATTACCAGCGGGGCGCTGCACCTTTTGCAACGACACTAACCTGCGCGCACCGTCACCTGGTTATGGAAATCTAAAACCACTAACGAGAGGTTGTGACTTCGCGATGACTACGATGCGCATTTTCAAAGTGCCTGCGCGGTACCTCCCGATAGTTATTGTGCATTCTACAGCAATGACGCAGACTCGGGGTGACGAGTCCGGAGACGGGATCTTGCGTCCTAATTGGCAATGTGGTGGAAAAAAGAATACAACTTAAAATTCTGAATTGGAAACGTGTCACTCTGGAATTGCGAACTGAATTTAATTAACTTACACCTCGCACTAGCCAAAAATTGTGTATGGAAAATTTTACCATCGTAGATCACCTCGAAGACCTGGACCTGGAATCAAAATACCTCACCCATAAAGCGAAAGACGCGGCCAATCATGCTTACGCCCCTTACTCGAAATTCCTGGTGGGCGCTGCGGTCTTACTTGATGACGGCACCATTGTAACGGGCACAAACCAGGAGAACGCTGCCTATCCATCTGGCATGTGCGCGGAGCGGGTCGCACTCTATTCAGCCTCCGCACAGTTTCCCGACAAGACGATCACGAAGATCTCTGTGGTGGCAAAACGTAAGGCGGCAAAGGACCTGCTTCCTGCAACATCATGCGGCCAGTGCCGCCAGGTCATGCTCGAATACGAGCAACGGCAGGATAAACCTATCCAGGTGGTGATGCAAACCCAGGAGCACCGCTGGGTGCTCGCTCCTTCCTGCGAATCATTACTTCCTTTTAGTTTTACCAAGGCGAGTTTGGAACATCACGAAAAAAAACAATAACAGTCTCAGTAAATTAATATCTTGCCAAAACGTAAATTCTGCGAAACCCCGCTTTACGCTTAACCGAACTACCTGAATATGAAGAGATCGCTGAAAAGGATGGGCCTCTACCTGTTGGCTGCGATGGTGATGATCCTTCTTTCCGAATATGTTATTATCCGTTACAAAATCGAGCGGCTGGAAGAAGTTGAAGAAAAGAAAGATTTTGCCCGTAGCGCCCAACTCTCAGGTCAGCAAATTGCATTAGCCGTTCAGCAACACCTCAATGGAATCCCAAACCTCCAGGCCGAGATCGGATCGCGTATCGAGGAGCAGGATCACGACCTCAAGATCTTAAAAGAAGGCGGACGGATCGGTGGAACCCACGTGTTTGTCGGGCCCCTTTCAAAACTTCCCCGGATCTCCTTCGACCAGCTTGAAATTGCCTGGGGTAAATACAAATCCAACGTGATGACCATCCTGCTTGATGGCGATGCCCTGCCTCAAACCGATTCGCTTGGGAATATTGTGCACACGCCCGCCAGCCGTGCAAAAGCATTATTGCCAGCGCAATGGCTGACGCTCAGCAACTGGTATAAAGCGCTCGAGATCGATTTGACCGATGAAGCCAACGCCAGGAAAGAATCGGTAGAGAACTGGGTCTTCGCATTCATCTTCTTCGATCTTGTTCTGCTGGCCGGGCTGTTCTGGATGTTCCGCAAATTTGTGCTTCAACCGCTGGCAACGCTTCAGCACAACACCATCCATCACGTTCAAAAAACCGATTCACCTCCTGATGAGATCGGCAATTTGACAGGTCACGTCAATGAAATCCTGGAACAACTGAAAGATGCAACCGAGTTTGTGGGAAGTATCGCACAGGGTAAGCTCGACCTCGATTACAAATCACTCGACAGCCAGTATGCGTCCGGCAAAAACAAGTTGGCGGATTCGCTCATTGCCATGCAGCAGAAGCTCAAGGAAATGAACGTAGCCGATCAGCAGCGAAACTGGGCCAACGAAGGGCTTACCAAATTCGTTGACATCCTGCGTTCCTCCAACGACAACATTCACACGCTGGGCGATAAGATCATTTCCAATCTCGTTCAATACACGGGCTCGAACCAGGGCGGACTTTACATTCTCAATGACGAGGATGAACACAACAAATTCCTCGAACTTGTGTCGTTGTTCGCATTCAATACAAAGAAGTTTGAAAAACAACGAATTAAGCTTGGAGAAGGAATTCTGGGCCAGACCTTCCTCGAAAAAGAAACTACGCTCCTGACTGAAATTCCTGACGAATACATTCGCATTACCTCGGGCCTTGGCGAGGCAAATCCGCGGGCATTGTTGTTTGTTCCGCTGAAGGTGGACAAAGAAGTATACGGGATCGTTGAGCTTGCCTCCTTTGATTCGTATGACGAACACGAGATTCAGTTTGTGGAAAAACTTGCCGAAACCATTGCTTCGACCCTTGCATCGGTGAAAGCAGCACAAAAGAATAAACAACTGATCGAGCAGTTCCAGCAGCAGACGGAAGAGATGCGCGCCCAGGAAGAAGAAATGCGGCAGAACATGGAAGAGCTCCAGGCTACACAGGAAGAAATGGCCCGGAAGGAACGCGATTACATTTCGGAAATTCAGGACCTGCAAACACAGCTTGAAAGCTCAGCATCGCTCACCGGGGAAGTGGAACGCCTGAAGACTGAACACAAACAGCAGGAAATTATCCATGCCCGCGAGGTGAAAGAACTGCGAAACGAGCTGGCTGCAAAACCCGCGAAAGGTGATGAATGGAAGTTGGCAGAGGAAGTTGAAAAAACCCTGCGTTTTCAAATTGACGCGCTGCGAATAACCGAAAACGAATTATTGAAGAGTAAGTGACCAAGGCAGGGAGGAAGAACACATCGGGAAAGGCGCAGCGATATAAAGTTTATTTATTAACGCCTGTCTTGTCTATGAAACGTTTTCGTCTCGCTCAAGCTCCATTGCAATCCGCTCCAATTGTTCGAGCGTCATGTAAATCTCTCGTTTGCCAGTGTAGTAGAAGCCCAGCGCAAATCCTAAATTTTTAAGGATAGCGAAGACATTGTGCACACTCCAGAAAGCTTTGAACGCTTCGGCACCATAAGTTTTGGCCACGTGATCAAGCAATAAAAACATGAAGACCGCAACAAAGAAATACAAAGTCAAAGCCGCGTTAAAAATCATGTTGCTGAGGAGATTGATGTCAAAATAGCGCTCAACCGTCATTCTGGGCACGTTAAAAACATAGACACATGAATGCACCAAGGTGCACGCGGCTGCTGTGCACCAAAGAGCGTAATGATTTTGCGTCAGACCATCGGACGCTGCAGAATGGATCAAAACTGCAATAAATAGCCCAATAGCGATTAGCATAACAGGCTCGGATTTTTTTCCGTAGACAAGCTCGTAGTAAAACCGACTGATAAGCACAAACTGCACTATCTCGAACAAGTTGGGTACTATAGCCGAACCTGTGTATAAACACATTACATCGGTACATCCAGAAATAATGATTAGGATTGCAATAAGATGATTTTGGACTGGCCAGTGATGATTAAATCGAAAATAAAAAATCAAAGGGATTAGACCTGAAAGTTGTGCTGCCCATCGCATAAACTCAGATAGTTGGCTGATTAGGTCAGTCTCCATATCAAAATTCTTTGCATTCGAGTGATTTCGCGATCAGCACAACTGTGCGAGGTATCTTTACAAAGTCGTTAAACAATTTGTAAGGCTCGTATCCATAGGCAAATAAATGAGCCATAAACCCGTAAAGCGGGACCGGAAAAATCAGGTATAAGCCCCAGTCGACAGAGTTCTACGGCTGGTCACTATTGGTCAAACAGAATCGTCATTCGTCACTTCCTGCGATAGCTATCGGGTTCACCATGTGGTGATCAGGTTCGTAACCGCGTACACGAACAACAGGATCGAGAGCCAGCACAGCGCCCCAAACACTTTGTGCATTTTCTCACCGCTCCTGAACAAGAGACATTCCTGGATGAATTGCTTTAACATGAAATGAAGGTTTTTTGAAAACGTTTCAATCAATCAGGTGGGCTCGGATCAGATCGATTCGTGAATTACCAAAGATAGATTCGGAGACGTATTCCGGAAAGCTTCGGGTCATTTTTTTTGAACTTCAGGCGCACTCTCAGCCTAACTTATAATAATCCAAATTTATTTGCTTTAAATGCTTTTTTTTCAGCTAATTAGCACAAATTCCCTATAAACAACCCCCTAAAAATGATAGGGTTTACTGGACCTGACACGCATGTAATATTTGTGGCCGAAATATGTCCGGTTTGGAGGGTTCAAAAACTAACTTTGGATTTTAATCTCCATGCAGGACATTGACATAGCCGACCTAAAACGTATTTCCGAGTTCATCCATCAGAAGTATAATTACGACTTTCGGAACTACGCCATGTCGTCCTTCAAAAGACGCGTTCTTCGGATTATGGAGCTGAAAAAGCTTACCGTAGAATCGCTCCTCAAAAAGCTGCAGGATTCACCCGGTTTCATCAACGAATTCCTGGATGAGCTCACCGTGAATGTCACGGAAATGTTCAGGGATCCAAGTTTCTGGCGAATTATGCGTGAAGAGGTAATCCCTGCCATTCTGCTCAATCATAAACAGTTTAAGATCTGGCACGCAGGCTGTTCTTCCGGAGAAGAAGTGCTCACCATGTGCATCATGCTCAAGGAGATGGGTATTCTTCAGGATGTTTCCATCATCGCAACAGACCTGGACGTGAATATTCTTGAGAAAGCAAAGACGGGTGTGTATCCCATCAAAAATATGGAGTTGAATGAGAAAAATTACATTCGGTTCCAGGGTACACAGGGCGGGCTGAAAGGATATTACCGTGAAGAAAACGGAAACGCGGTCTTCAACAAGGAATTGCTTGCCGGGGTTTCGTTCCGAAAACACGACCTGGTGCTGGGCGAAGTATTCAACAAGTTTGACCTGGTGCTGTGCCGCAACGTGATGATCTATTTCAACCAGACGTTGCAAAACGAAGTCCTCAAGAAATTCCACGAGAGTTTATTCAAATACGGTTATCTGGCCATCGGGTCAAAGGAGTCACTGATCTGGTGCGATTACGCTAACCGGTTTATCGTTGTGAACAACGAGGAGAAGATTTATAAGAAAATTAAGGACTAGCGAAGCCCCACGCATGAACAAATACAACTTAAATAACAGCTACAAAGCCGTTGTTATTGGTGGGTCAGCGGGGAGTTTCCAGGGAATGGTAAAAATTCTCTCACAGCTTCCGAAGGGGTTTCCGCTTCCCATCATCATGTGCCTGCATAGGCTCAAGCACGTGCGGAATGGATTCGTGGAAGCACTGTCGATAAAAAGTGTGGTTCAGGTGACCGAACCGCACGACAAAGAGAACATAAAGAAGGGCGGAGTTTACCTCGCCCCCGCGAACTATCACATGTCGGTTGAGCTCGGAAATTATTTCGCGCTGTCAACCGAAGAGATGGTGAACAATTCGCGGCCGGCAATTGATATCACCCTGAGCACGTGTGCTTTTGTGTATAAAGAAAAACTGATCGGCATCCTCCTCTCAGGTGCTAACCGCGATGGAGCGCTGGGCATGAAAAGCATCAGCGAAAAAGGTGGACTGACACTGGTACAGGATCCGGCCGAATGCATGATCGACACCATGCCCAAGGCTGCGCTGGCCGTGACCAAGATCGACCACGTATTGAAAGTTGACCAGATTGTGGAATTTTTTAAGGAATTAGATAAGCAATACAGATGATGGAATTATTTCGAGATCGTTACAAAACTGGCCTGATACTCGCCACGCTTTTCCTTATCGGGATCTTGGTTTCCCTTTATCAGATCTATCGCCTCCCTCACAACATGATGGTGGCAGAAGGCTATCATCCCGCACTCTCCAACGTTTATCTTATCCTGGGCATCACCTTCCTGATCGGTGCTTATACCATCTGGTCGGCCCTTCACAACAAGAACGAGATCATCGTGTTTCGCGACAAGCAAACTGAAGCTGACAAAGCTTCGCGTGAAAACGCTTCATCGGGTCAGCAAACCACAATTTCGCTCGACAGTGTGCGGGAAAGTATTTCCTCCGCAAGAAACGCGAAAGACATTTTGCAGAACGGACTTCACGCAGTATGTGCGCTGCTGGAGGCTGGCCAGGGTGCTGCCTATGTCATCGAAGAAAAGGACGGCCAGCGTAAAGTCGAGCTGAAGTCGGGATATGCCCTCAGCCTGGCTGAAAATTCAGTGGTGTCATACGGTATCGGTGAAGGCTTGATCGGACAATCAGCAGCCTCGGGAAAAACGTTGTACATAGACGATGTTCCCACCGGATACGTGAAAATCGTTTCCGGGCTCGGCATGGCATCGCCAAAATATTTGCTCATCGTACCTGTTAAGCAAGGCGAAAAGGTTATCGGTGTGATGGAGATTGCTTCCTTCTCACCGGTTAGTGAAGATCAAAGAAAGTTTGTTGAAGAATCTGCTCAACTGGTAGCAGAAAAGATTTCAGGTAAATAAGATTAATCCCACTGGCAGTGAAGAATATTAATATCAGCACCAAAATTACCCTTCTCATCCTCCTGGTTTCCCTGGTGGCGGTTTCTGCAGTGAGCTTTTTCACGTATGATCAGATCCAGAAAGCCAATCAGGAAAAGTACCTGGTGAACCTGAATGTGATTGCCGAAAATCGCGCAGGATACTTCAGCTCCTACTTTGACAAAGTTGCGGTAGGGCTTCGTTCGCTCCAGGAGTCAGATATTATTAAATCAGGTGGCGCAGCGCAGGCTACCACTGCAGTGCCTACGGATGACCCTTTTGCCGCCATGGCGGAGGCGCCTTCGGAAGATCCTGCTGCCGAACCTACAGAGGCCGTCAGCACCGGTTCCGGGAATTCACTGCTCGATTACCTCAACAAACAAAGGGATATCTTCGGATTCAAAGCGATCACGATTACCAATCCCAGCGGTGGAATCATTGCCTCTACCGAGGGAAAGTCAGGTAATTTCCTTGACCCCGATGGTTCAACGTTCAATGAGGGTGCAAAAGGAATCTATTTCAGCATCATTCAACCGGACTCCACGCAGACGTTTGCCGCAGCCCCGGTGACGGCAGCAGCAGGTCAGCAGCTGATCATCGTGCAGGTTGACCTGAAAGAACCGTACAAACTCCTCAACGACCGCAAGGGCCTTGGGGAGACCGGTGAGGTGATCCTTGCGCAGTACAATCCCACTATCAAGAAAATTCAGTTCGTCAGTCCATTGCGCTTCACCGCCACTAAGACAACATTTGAAGAAACTGACAAGGCGGTAACCAACATTAAGAGTGCGCTCGACAACAAGCCCGCCCTCCCTCAGACAATTGATTACAAAAACGACAACGTTCTCGAGATCGCAAAAAAGGTAGACAACGCAAACGTAGTCGTTGTTTCCAAAATAAATGTGACGGAGGCCAACGGGGAGAACAATGCGCTGCTCAATACCTTAATCTATGCGGGGTTGTGTATTGTAGCGCTGGCGGTATTGCTGGCGATGACACTGTCAAGGTCAATAACAAGGCCTTTGCACTCAATGAAATCAAAGCTCAGCCTGGTGGCACAGGGTGTACTCCCGGAAAGTTCCAACCACTATGCTAAAGATGAGTTCGGCCAGATGGGTTCAAAAGTTGACGAGCTGGTGCAAACCCTTCGCGGCAACGCAGAATTTGCGCAACGGATTGGCGAGGGAAAATACGATACCAAATTTGCCCCGGCCAGCGACAACGATATGCTCGGCATGTCGCTCATCAACATGCGTAATAACCTCATCGAGAACGAGAGACGCGACACAGAACGAAACTGGATCGTGCGTGGTGTGGCTGAGATCTCTGAGATCCTGAGGATGCACGATTCAACCGATGAACTCGGTGAGGACGTGATCAAGTTTATCCTGACGAAGATCGATGCTATCCAGGGCGCATTTTATGTAACAACGGAAGACGAAACTGGCAAGAGCATCATTGAAATGCGCGCCAGCTACGCCTATGGGCGAAAAAAATACCTGAAAGCAAAATTTAAATTCGCGGAAGGGCTCGTGGGCCAGGCTGCTGCCGAGAAAGACACAATCCTTCGTACCGAAATTCCAGACGACTATGTGACAATCACCTCGGGTATCCTGGGTGACCAGCGTCCTACCTGCCTGCTCATTGTGCCATTGATCACCAATGAGGAGGTGTACGGAATCCTCGAATTCGCAGGATTTAAGAAATTCAATCCTTCGCAGGTGAAATTCGTGCAGGAGTTGAGCTTGATCCTTGCCAGAACCATTTTCAACATCAAAGTAAACGAACGTACACGAAAGCTTCTGGCGGAGTCACAGGAAATGAGTACCGAGTTGAAAGAGAAGCAGGAAGTGCTGCGCCAGAATGCCGAAGAAATGCAGGCGACCCAGGAAGAACTTCAACGCTCAAACCAGAAACTCGAAGAGCAGATTGAAGAAGTAAACCGCACCCAGAAGCGGATGCAGCTGCTCCTGGAAAATGCCTCTGAAGTCATCACCATTTACGAGGAAGACGAGACCATTCGCTACATCTCTCCTTCGGTAGAAACAATTCTTGGCTATGGTCAGAAAGAAATGATCGGCAAGAGCGATGCCGACAAAGTGCATCCTGACTACCGCGATACATTTAATGATATCTTCAGGCGAATGAAGGCATCGCCAGACGAGAAGATCACGGTCCAGTACGAATACAAAGCAAAGGACGGCAGCTACATGTGGATCGAGTCGGCTGGAACGAACTGTATGTCAAACCCGGCTATTCACGGCTACATTCTGAACTCACGCGATATCACCGAACGCAGACGTGCCGAACAGGAGCAACGGATGCGAAGCAAAATGCAGGCGCTTTCCGAAAACTCCCCTGACCTCATCACCCGTCTGGAAGCAGACTCGATCTCGTACATCAACCCGGTGATCGAATCGTATACCGGAAAAGGACCGGAAGACTTCCTGAACCGCAAAGTCAACGAGGCTGAACTTGACAATCATGTATTGGAAAGCTGGCTGAAAATTGTCGAGCAGGTGAACTCAACAAACGGAAAAGTATCAACCGAAATGGATTTCCCTTCGGTGTTAGGTAAGCGCGTAATGCAGGTGAACGCCATTCCTGAATATGATGAATCCGAAAAACTTGAATCCGTTCTGGTGGTGTCGCACGACATCACTGACCGCAAGATGATCGAACTCGAAATTCAGAATAAGAATAAGAAGATTACAGAAAGTATTAACTACGCGAAGCGCATTCAGACCGCGATACTTCCGAACACGAGGCTGATCAATCGCGCATTGCCCGACTCCTTCATTCTCTATAAGCCAAGGGATGTGGTATCGGGCGACTTCCCGTGGTTCGTTCAGATCAAGGACGATATTTTCATTGCCGCTGTTGACTGTACCGGCCACGGAGTGCCAGGAGCGTTGTTGTCATTGATCGGATACTTCCTGCTGAACGATATTGTACGAAGCCGCAAGGTAACAGAGCCTGGAAAGATCCTTGACTTGCTGGACGAAGGAGTTACGACAACCTTGCGCCAGGATGAAGATTCAACGACTAAAGACGGTATGGATATCGCGCTATGCAAGATCAATCTCGCTGCCGGTGAAGTAGAATATGCGGGGGCGCACCGTCCGCTTTACATCATGAAAAACGGTGTAATGGAGGAGATTAAAGGAAATAAATTCCCTATCGGTGGAGGTATTTTTAAGAACCAGACTAACTTTACGAATACAAAAGTGAAGCTGAGTAAAGGAGATTCATTCTACTTCAGTTCCGATGGATTCCCTGACCAGTTTGGTGGAACGGAAGGACGTAAGTTCGGTCCGAAGAAAACGCGTGAGATCATCGAGCGTGTGCACAAGCTGCCGATGACGGAAGCCATGCATGTTTTCGAAAAAGAGTGGGAAGAATGGCGTGGCGACACCAAACAGACCGATGACGTGTTATTGATTGGAATTAAATTTTAACCCCAGAATGCACTCCGCGAATGGAAGCATTTGTTAAAAACTCATAACTTAGCAAACTAACGTAAATCCCTAATTGACGCATGAACTTTATCTTTGACTTGCACCGCACCATGATGTCACAGAAATTGATTCTGGTGTATCAGGGTGACTTCACCCAGGAGACTACCAAATCGATTCTGGCCATGGCTGAACGCAATATTGACTCATCCGGTGAAGAGTCAAACATTAAACGCAAAGTGTTCAATGTGATGGTAGAATCCCTCCAGAATATCGTAAAACACAGCGATGAACTTGTGGATGGACAAACGAAAAGTCACGCAGCGATCTTCCTGATCGGACGCGAGGCAAACCGCTACACCATTATGTCAGGGAACCCCATCCGCAAATCCAACATCCCAAAACTTCAGAAAAGCCTTGAGCACATCAATGGCCTCGACAAAGACGGATTGAAGGAGCTCTACAAAGAGATCATCAAGAACACGACCATTTCAGAAAAAGGTGGAGCAGGTCTTGGCTTCGTTGATATGGCAAGAAAGTCAGGCGGCAAACTGGAATTTGAATTTCCAGAAATGTCTCCCGATTATTGCTTTTTCTGCCTGAAGGTAAATGTGCCGCGTGAGACGGTCGAATAGTTATTAATGTCGAACAATAAAAAGATTATAATACCATGGAAATCTTAAATCTTGAAGGAACCGAAGATACACCGAAAATAATCCTCGATAAAAAGAATGGCATTTTTGAAATCTCCGGCCGTTCCCTCCCTGAGGACTCTGCGGAATTCTATCGCCCCGTTCTTGATTGGATCGCGAAGTATGGCAGTGAAGCAAATCCTTCTACCGATTTCGTATTTAAGCTCGAATATTTCAATACAGCATCTTCCAAGTTGATCCTGGATGTTCTTTCCGCGCTTGAAGATATCAAGGGCATGAAAATTCAATGGTACTTCCACGAAGACGATGAAGACATGGAAGAAGCGGGACAGGAATTTTCGGAATTGGTAGAGATTCCTTTTGAATTCAAGACGTACTAAGGTCATTAGGCATTAGTCATTAGGCATTAGGAGGAAAGAGAAAGGTGGAAATTGAAAAATGGATCTCAGAATCTCTTCCCGAAGCCAAGTGATGTAGAAGTTAGTGTGTCGCCATTCGAATCGGTTTGCAAGGATGCGTTTAGTGACACAAACAGCGCTGATTTAAAAGTATAAGAATATGAAAATGAGCCTCGGCCACCGAGGCTCATTGTTTTTTTAGGTGTTGTGTTGAGCGCATTTTCGCTGATAAAACTCATCGCGAACCATAGCGTTCCCTGCGCCATAGCGGTAAACGAACGCTTGATAACTTGATGATGATGTATTGAGCACAACTGGTCACAAAGCGCATCTTTAGAATTTTGAATATTAGAGGTTATTTAATTGTTTTTTCACCGCTATGGCGCCATGGCCGCAATGTTGCGCGATGAATGGCGTTGGAGTTGATTAAGGTCTTACTACATTTTCCTTCAGTCCTGTACACCCATTCCAAGCAACCGCGCGACTACATCCTTTAAGACTGACCTTTGCGCTCTCTGCGCAGATAAAACCAGACCTTGACCGGGCGCGATGCTTTTGAAAGTCCCACGGTATTCGACATTTCGATGAATATCATTAACGGAGCTCACCGTAGGTTGAGTGGTAAACCAAATAATATCCTCTGCGTTAAAAATGCATTTCCTTCACGTCATTCCACACTTAATCCAAGCGTTCGCGCAACTACGAACTAATGAGCCAGACCTTTGCGTCCTTTGCGCAGATAAACCAGGAACACAGGAAAGAACTGACCCGGGCGCGATGCTTTTGAAAGTCCCACGGTATTCGACATTTCGAAGAATATCAATAACGGAGCTCACCGAACATTGAGTCGTAAACCAAACAATCTCCTCCGCGTTAAAAATGCATTTCTAACTCTCAATTTTAGGAACACCAAAATGGCGGGTAACCGATATTTTTTCCTACCTTTATCAATTCGAAAAAGCCCAACTAGACCTGAAACATGAGTGAGGAAATACTCAAAGCTCTAACCCAGCTTTTTGCCATAATTACGAAGCAGGATGGCGGGGTTACTGCCAAAGAACGCCAATACGTCATCACCTTCTTCCAGACCGAATTAGACAAAGATTCCGTTCAGGAGTACCTCAACTTATATGATGAATTCTCCGGCTATGGAAAAGAAGAAGACGATGGCGGCAAAGCCAAGCTGACGTCTGTAAAAGACTCGGTAAAAACACTGGGAATCTGTAAAAAGATCAATAAGACCCTTACACAAAAACAAAAGGTTGTCGTGTT
This sequence comes from Chryseosolibacter sp., assembly GCA_036402075.1. GTDB lineage: Bacteria > Bacteroidota > Bacteroidia > Cytophagales > Cyclobacteriaceae > Chryseosolibacter. Next base: position 19,251 of record DASWTP010000200.1, read on the forward strand.
GATCAAGCTTCTCGAGCTGGTTGGCTCCGACAAGAACTTCTCACCTCAGCGCAGAGAAATTATCAATACCGTGGCCACGGTATTTAACATCGACAAGTACGAATTCGAGCTGATTGAAAAATTCGTCATCAACGAGGATGCTGGCTCGATCGACTTCCAGGATATTCTTTTACTGAATGACAAAGAAGGTGCCGAAGACGGAAAAGTGTATAAGCATGTCCACGGTCACATCCATGGAAGTTTACTTTTCATGCGTGTACGAAGCGTGGAAATGTATTTCACCAAATACCTTGGAGACGAATCAAACGTGTTGAATGGCTTCATCATGCAGCCGAACCGGGTGTACCTGTTCTCGCACGGTAGCACCATCAAAACCCAGGCGGGTGACGCGCTATACTACAGCGACCTCGTAGCAAACTTCAACGAAGAATTAAAGACCGCGAAGCTTTCATTCAACGCTGTTATCGATGAACTGAAATTTCCTAACGGGGGCATTGGCCTTCGCAACGTAAACATTTCCGAAGGACCCGGGAAGCTTATCGGAATTATGGGTGCCAGCGGTGCAGGTAAAACTACCTTGCTCAACGTTCTGGCAGGTCTTGTAAAACCTACGCAAGGACAAATTCTCATCAACGGGTTTGACCTGCATACGCAAAAAGACCGCATCCACGGGGTGATCGGCTACGTAGCCCAGGACGATCTGCTCATCGAAGAGCTCACCGTTTACGAAAACTTATACTACAACGCGAAACTTTGCTTCGCAGACCTGACTGAAGCTCAACTTCACGAGCGCGTGATGCAGGTTTTGTCGAACCTCGGTCTCGACCAGCGAAAAGACCTTCGCGTGGGTAACGCGCTTGACAAAACGATCTCAGGCGGCCAGCGTAAGCGTCTGAACATCGCGCTCGAACTCATTCGCGAGCCAGCCATCCTGTTCCTCGATGAGCCTACATCAGGTCTTTCATCGCGCGACTCCGAAAACGTTATTGACTTGCTGAAAGAACTTTCCCTCAAGGGAAAATTGATCTTTGTCGTCATTCACCAGCCTTCGTCTGACATTTACAAAATGTTCGACAAGATGATCATCATGGACACAGGAGGCTATCCTGCGTACTACGGTCACCCGGTTGAAGCGATTACCTATTTTAAAAAATCTACACTCCAGGCAGATAGCAACCGCGGTGCCTGCGAAACCTGTGGTAACGTTAACCCTGAACAGATCTTTAATATCATTGAAGCGAAAGTTGTCGATGAATACGGACAGCCTACCAGCAAACGGAAGATCACACCTCCTCAGTGGTATGACCTGTACAAGGAAAGATTCAAGATCAAAAAGGTAGAGGATATCAAGGAAGAGCCACCTCATTCCCTTGCTCTTCCAAATAAACTAAAGCAGACGTGGATCTTTACCGTTCGCGACACGCTTTCAAAACTCAGTAACAAGCAGTACCTGCTGATCAACTTGCTCGAAGGCCCGTTACTGGCCATCATCCTGGCGTTCATTATCAAGTACAAGAGCGCCCCTGGTGGCCACGAGTATTTTTTCCGCTTCAACGACAACTTCCCTGCATTCATCATGATGAGTATTATCGTGGCGTTGTTCATGGGACTTACAGTAAGTGCCGAAGAAATTATCCGCGATCGCAAAATCCTGAAACGCGAGTCATTCCTCAACCTGAGCTGGAACAGTTATTTGCAGTCGAAGGTCATTATCCTTTTTACACTTTCTGCTATCCAGACATTTTCATTCGTGCTGCTTGGAAACCTGATCCTGGAGATTGAGTGGAGCATGTTGTTGCCCTTTTGGTTTGTGTTGTTCAGTGTATCCTGCCTGGCAAATGTCCTGGGACTAAACATTTCCTCAGCCTTTAATTCGGCCGTGACTGTGTATGTTTTGATTCCACTGTTGCTGATTCCGCAGATGATCCTGAGCGGCTTGCTATTCAGCTTTGACAAACTGAATGATCTGATCAGCACCAAAGGTAAAGTCCCGGTTGTTGCCGATATGATGGCCTCGCGCTGGGCCTACGAAGCTATGGCGGTTCATCAATTCAAGAACAATTCATACGAAAGACCTTATTACGACCTCGATCGTATTGAAGCACAATCCGATTTCAGAGCATCATTCCTCGTGGATGAGATGGATAAACGCAGAAGAATGATCGCTGATAACCTCGATGAAAAATCGGATTCGGCAAGACAGGTGCTGGAATACAAACTCAACGTGATTCGCAACACACTCAAGAACGATTTTTATAAGAAAGGGCTTGAAACGGTTGATCTAAATACCCACTGGACCCTGGCGCAATTCACCCCTGCATTCGACAAAAAACTCGAAGACTTTTTCGCCAGCTACAAGAAGTTTTACCAGGACATCTATAACAAGGCTGTTGCTGCCCGTGAGAAAGCCATTGTGGCGCGCGAAAATCAGCCCGATGATTACAATTTCAACACTTACAAGGACCTTTATTTCAATGAAAGCCTGTCAGACCTGGTGACAAATATTTCAGAAAAGAACAGGGTTTTAGAATACGAGGGCACACTGGTACAGCAACTTAATCCGATTTTCCTGGATCCCATTCCGAGTGGACCTTTTGACTATCGTGCGCACTTTTTTGCACCTAAAAAGAACCTGTTGGGCGCCATGGTAAGCACGTACTGGTTTAACGTAATGGTAATCTGGATTATGTCTATATTCCTGTACGTTACCCTGTACTTTGAATTGCTGAAGAAATTCGTGAATTCATTCGATAAAGTGCCCGGAAAAATGAATTTGCCGAAGGTAACGCTGCCCAAAACCAAATAGCGTATTGCAGATGTAACGTTTTGGCCAGGATTGTTGATTTTATAACTTTGTGAACGTATAATTTTAAAACTGTATGAGAATAATTATCGCGGCATTGGTCGTGGCTATTTTGTCTACTTCCTGTGGCTCTGGAAACAAGGAAGCGGAATTTGTGGCTGGCCTGGACACAGCGCAGTCTGTGGGTCCTACTATTGATGCGCAGGTGATCGGGCAGATCCTTCAGGGTATTCCCGCCCCTCTTGAAATCTCGGTTCTTTTGAAAGAATCGGGCAAAAAATACAATAGCGCATTCCTTAACTCCCCTGACAATCTTTCCAAATACAATAGCAACTACAAGCGGGCCTTGAATCTCGGTATTTATGGCACAGACCTTGGCTATACCAACATCTACGAGCAAAATCAGGATGGTATTAAATACATGGGCTCAATTAAAGAACTTGCGGATGGCTTGAACATCGGCCAGTTTTTTGAAGTTGAAACCATCGGAAGATTAGCGACAAACAGCAAAAATCTTGACTCGCTGTTGCTGATCACCACTCAAAATTTCAATAATATAAATGCTTTCCTACAAACCCAGGACCGCGCAAATCTTAGTGTACTCCTGCTAACTGGGGGTTGGGTGGAGGCCCTCCACGTACTTTGCGAGGTAGCAAAACTGAATCCAACGAATAAAGAGCTCCAGGAAACAATAGGTGAACAAAAAATCATACTTGAGAACATTATGCTCTTGCTATCTTTCTACAAAGAAAGCGACCCGAATATGGCATCATTGTTGACTGACATGGAGGAGCTGAAAAAGTCATACGATCAAGTGAAGATCACGTATACATATAAAGAGTCTACATTCGAGGTTGTTGATGGTGTTATGGTTATTAAAGATAACAGCACGAGCACTATCGAAATTACACCGCAGAATGTCGAAGACATTAGTACAATAACCAAAAACATCAGATCGAAGATCATCAGCTAATAATCAGGATACGTCTATGAAAAAGTTTATCATTTTTGTTTTATCAGTTTTCGTTCTCAGCACCCTGGATGTTATTGCTCAATGTAATGCAGAAAGTTTAAGCACAGCATGCATTCCTAAGCTTGCTACTGGCTTTAACTTCCTAAAAAGCTATAAAATCGAAAAAGGAGGAAAAGAATTCGTTGAATACTCGTATGTGTTCACGAAAGGCACACAGTACATGATCAACATCTGTGCTGGTGGCACTAACACCGATGGAATCGTGGTTAGCCTTTTCGATTCAAATCGAAATAAAGTTGCCAGCAGCAAATACAACGGTCAGTTCCTAACAGCCATGACCTATCCTTGCAACACCACTGGTATCTACTACATTCAATACACCTTCGATGGCTCAACAAGCTATTGCGGTGGCAGCGCTTTGGGTTTCAAGCGCTAATTGAAAAGAACAACATTTTCTATAAGGCTTTCGCGAGAAAGCCTTTTTTATTTACTTGAAGAATGGCCGAACATCACCTGACATTCAACTTCAAAGCGCGCTATTTCACCTCGGGAGAAATTACCTCCACAACAAAGCACGTTTTGTTCGTGTTGCATGGCTACGGCCAGCTCGCCCCGTATTTCATTCGGAAGTTTTCGACCCTGGAAAACAAAGACGTTGTCGTTATTGCACCTGAAGGCCTGTCGCGCTTTTACATCGACCCGCTCGAAGGCCCGGGAAGAAAAACAACCCGTGTGGGCGCCACGTGGATGACAAAAGAGGATCGCTTGACTGACATTGAGAATTACATCAGCTACCTCGATACTGTGTTTGCGCAAACCGTTGGCAGCCGAAAAATCCCCGTGTCGGTGTTAGGCTTTTCGCAGGGCTCGGCCACAGCATCGCGGTGGATCTTAAGCCGGAATATTCATTTCGACCGACTAATTCTTTGGGCTGGAATTTTGCCCGAGGACATGAATGTCGAAGTGGGCGCTGAGGTTTTAAAAGATAAATCGGTGGTGATGGTCTATGGAAAGCAGGATCCGTTTTTAACGGATGCGCGTTTTAATGAAATGAAATTATTGGTAGAAAAGTTAAAGACGAACGTTGATATTGTAACCTTTGAGGGAGGGCATGATATCGATGAGCATACCCTTAGCGGACTTTTTTCATAGCTACGTTCTATCAACGCAGAGGCGCGGAGTTGCGGAGTCCGCAGCGGATTTTTAAATGCATTCTCAGCGAACTCTGAAACTCCGCGTGTCCGCGGTGAAAAGCCTAAGCCCGATTTACTTGCGTAGCAGCACCCTGCGCTGTTGGAAATACGGTGATATCCGCCAGCACCACATGCTTCGGTGCGGACAACACATACAAAATAATATCGGCTATGTCTTCACCTCGTAAAGGCTCAATTCCTTTATACACACTCGCTGCCCGGGTCGCGTCTCCTTTAAATCGCACGACTGAAAACTCAGTTTCGACCAGGCCCGGGTTGATGGATGTAACTTTGATTCCAAAGGCATTCAGGTCCATTCGAATTCCACGCGTTAAAGCATCCACGGCAAACTTGCTCGCGCAGTAAACATTTCCATTCTGGTAGACTTCCTTTCCGGCAATCGATCCGATGTTGATCACATGTCCTGACCTTCTTTCCGTCATGCCAGGAATCACTTCACGCGATACATACAGCAGCCCTTTCACGTTGATGTCCATCATAGCATCCCAGTCTTCCACGTTTCCGCTTTGGATAGGGTCAAGACCGTGAGCATTGCCTGCATTGTTGATTAACACGTCAATATTTCTCCACGATTGAGGAAGCGATGCCAGCTGTTGTTTCACTGAAGAATAGTCGCGCACGTCAAATGAAAGCGTGGTGACCTCCGTGTGTTTTGAAAGTTGGGCTTTTAATGCATCGAGCCGTTCCTGCCTTCTGCCGCAGAGGATGAGCTTGAAGTTTTTTGTGGCAAGTAGTCTGGCGGTAGCTTCTCCGATTCCTGAAGTTGCTCCCGTGATAAGAACGATACGTTGGTCCATTACTGGAAAAGTAAATATAAACTGATGGTGTTGGTGTTCACCCGCTGCAACGGCTGACCGTAAATATTTGTGGTGTTATCCAAAACATTTACCATGCCGCGTGAGAACCGAAGTTCAGGAGAAAATTTAAACAACGGGTAATAAATGTCGAGGCCGAAACCGACATCGAGGCTGAGGTTTCCTCCCGTGACCTCTAGTTCAGACGTTACATTCTTCAAGTCTTTTTTACCGGAAGCTTCAATCGCGGGTTTTATTCCACCGATCATGTACATGCGAAGATTCTCTCTCCTTTCCGACTTGAATTTTAGCAGTAAGGGCAGCTCCACCATGGTGGTTTCAACCCGCTCCTCCTGGTTGGGCTGATCATCGGTGTAGCGGTAAAGTAAGGTATGCTCGTAGAACGCCACAGTTGGAGTCAACCGGAGATCAAGAAGGTCGGCTACCTTGTAGTTCATGATGAAACCAAGTGCAAAGCCAGGTGACCAGTCGGGCTCCACGGCATACAAGGTGTCGAACTCCTGCGATACAAACCGATCGGAATATTTGATCTGATAGGCTGTAGAATGCAAACCGATAAGAAAGCCGTAAGTCAGTTTCTTATTGTCGTAGTTGGGATTGTTGCGTTTCACCCAGCTTGTCTTGCGCTGCTGCGCTTCGCTATGGAGTGCCGCAAAAAGGAGCACCAATACGAAAATTACTTTCGCGCTGTGTACACTGAGCTTATTCCAAAAGTGAGTGGTTCGCATGTCGTATTTTTAAATCCTACTTTTTGGAGAATGTTTTCAAAATCTTTTCCATCGGGGAAAGCGTCTACCGACTCCGGTAAGTACGTGTAGGCCGACTTATCTTTGGAAACCAGTCTGCCGATGTTCGGCAAGATGGCCTTAAAATAAAAGTTGTAAAGCTGTTTAAACGGAAACGTTCGTGGCTTTGAAAACTCAAGTACCACCAACATCGCCCCGGGCTTCATCACTCGCAAAATTTCCGCCAGGCCCTTTTCGAGGTTCTCAAAGTTCCTTACTCCAAACCCAACGGTCACGCCATCGAACTTATTTTCTTCAAACTGCAGATTTTCGGAATCTCCCTGCAACAGCTCAATTTTTGGCGACAATTCACGTTCCCGGAGCTTCTTCCGCCCAACTTCGAGCATTCCCTCCGAAATATCTACGCCAATTACTTTGTCAGGGTTAAGCGCCAGCGCCTGTATCGCAAAATCACCTGTTCCGGTAGCCACGTCCAGCATCACTTTCGGGTTCAAAGGCCGCAGTAGTCGTATCGCTTTCTTACGCCAGCCCCGGTCGATACCCAGGCTCAGGAAATGATTCAAAAAGTCGTAGCTGCGGCTGATGTTGTTGAACATTTGAGCCACCTGCGCTTTTTTTCCCGAAGGTTCTTCTTTGTAAGGTAATACGGTCATTGCCGGTTTCAAACTGAAATTCCGGGGTAAATTATGACGATTAATGGTAGGAAAGAAATTTAGTTTGGCAGCACTTTGAACTCAACGCGCCTGTTGATTTCACGGCCCTCCTGTTCGTCATCGTTGCTCACCAGCGGCTTTGACTCACCGTAGCCTACGGCCTTGATTCTACGTGGATCAATGCCCTTTTTGGTCAGGTAATCTTTCACTGCCTCTGCCCTTCGCTGCGATAGTTGTTTATTATAATCCCACTTTCCGTAAGCATCAGTATGACCGGAAATTTCAACTTTGACGTTCGAACCGCGAAGCATGGCCTCAAGCTTATTCAGTTCTGTATAAGATTCTGTTTTGAACTTAACCTTATCGTAGTCAAAATAGATGTTCCGCAGCACTGACGTTACACCTACTGCAAGCTTACGAAGTTCAATGGTCCGCGTTACGGTTTTCTCGGCTGTTCCGGCACCAGCAATGTTCACATTCTGGTTGACGAATACGTAGCCATCCTGCTCAACTGACAGCCTGTAGTTTTTTGAATTCTTATCAGTGATGCTGAACTCAAAAACACCTGGGCCTGTAGAGGTCGATGGCACAATGATGTTGTCGCGCTGGCCATTCAATCGAACTTTCGCGCCAATAGGCGATTTTGATTCCGCATCTACCACCGTCACCACATATTTCAACGGTATAGACTTCGGTGGATCTTTCTTCGGAGGATCCTGCTTTGGCGGATCTTTTTTAGGAGGATTTTGCTTAGGTGGATCTTGCTTCGGAGGATCCTGCTTGGGCGGATCGTTTTTCACGATCGCGGTTGTGTCTGGCTTCGGATCCTCAACAATAGGATCTGGTTTTACTTGCGCAACCACAGGCTCTTTCGCCTCGGTTGGTTTTACATCCCGCAAAGGTTGTGACGCTGTGATGATGTAAATATCGGTGAAGCCCAAGCCATCCTCACGCACCGATGAATAATAAGCACGTTTACTGTCTGAAGAGGTGATGATGTAAACATCGTTGTCGGGTGTATTGATCGGGTAACCGAGGTTGACGGGCTCTTCCCAGTCCAATTCCACTTTGTCCCATTTGGCTTTGTAGATGTCATACCCGCCCATGCCCGAAGGCTTACCATTGCTTGAGAAATAGAGCACGCCTTCAAAGTCAATAAACGGTCCATCTTCGTTTTCAGGCGTGTTAATTTTCGGTCCGAGGTTTTTGACGTTAGACCATTCACCTTTTGAATCTTTGGTGGCTCGGTAAATATCAGTTTTGCCATAACCTCCTGGCCGATCACTGGTGAAGTAAAGGGTGGTTTCGTCTTTTGAAATAGAAATGGATTTTTCTTCAAAACTTGAATTGATAATTCCGGGAAGCGGGGTTGGGGCGCCCCAGGTACCATCCGACTGTCTGTCACAGTAGAGGATGTCTCCCCCATTCACATCGTTGTAAATGAAAAGCGTGTTACCATCGGCCGACATGGCAAGACTTGACTCGTGATAGAGGGTGTTTACCGTGGGGCCGATATTTGTTGCGAATGCCCACGTGTTACCGTTTTTCTTCGAATGAAAAATGTCTTCGTAGGGCAAGTTATCATCGTACACGTTCTGGTTGAGGTTGTCGTCCTTCCTGCGGGACGTGAAAACGATCTCGTCTTCTTTTTCGCTGAACGCAACACCATAGTCATCATATTCGGAATTGATTTCACGCCCGATGTTCACGATGGAGAAGTTCTGTGGATTCTGCACGTACTTTCTTCCGTTGGCGATTTCGTTCAAGGATCTGTCAACGGTTGTCATGTCAACTTTGTCCCTGCCCTGGTAATTTGATTTCGATGCGAGTTTTTCTTTGTAAAGCCTAAAGTATTTTTCGGCATTGTCGAAATCGAGTCCGTACTGATAGCCTTTTCCTATTTTGTATTCGAGGTCAAATTTGTAAGCGGGGTCGTTGCGGAAAACGCGCAAAAAATATTTAACCGCGTTGCTTCGGTTGATGGTGATGAGAAACAGATGCCCGGCCTCATAGTTTGCACGCATGTTGGTGGTGTCATAGTCAGCTGCAAGCGCCATCTGTTCGCGGGCAATGTCAATCGCTTTTGTTTCTGTCATCGCCTGCTCAGCGATGGTCATCAGTTCCTTTGACAATTCTTTGTCCTGATCCTGAGCGTTTGTCTGAGTGTAAAAAGCGGTTAGAACAGTTAAAAAAATCAGTATTCTTTTGATACTGGACATCTGCTTAAAAAGTTTAAACAATCGGTATTAGCTAAAAAAATGTAAGGGTTCCAAGTGCTAATATATGAAAATTAGGGGATTTCAATGCAAATTCCCAATACATAAGGTACGCGAACCTTACATTCTTAGTAATTTGCCCTTAAATCTTTACTTTAAGCGATGGACATCACCCAGGCAGAGTTTGTTTCGAGTCATGCAGATGTAAAAAAAGCACCCCCGCCCGACAAACCCGAATTTGCCTTCATTGGCAGATCCAATGTTGGCAAGTCTTCGCTGATTAACATGCTGACCAACAAGAAGAAGCTCGCCAAGATCTCAGCAACCCCCGGAAAAACGCAGACGATCAACCATTTTATCATCAATGGTGAATGGTTCCTGGTAGATCTACCTGGTTACGGGTTTGCCAAAACAAGCCGAGACAAGCGATATGAGTTTGGAAAGATGATCGAGCAGTACGTGTTGCAACGGGAGAACCTGAACTGCCTTTTTATCCTGCTCGATTCGCGCCTCGAGCCACAAAAAAATGACCTGGCCTTTATTCAATGGTGCGGTGAGAAAGAAATTCCGATAGCCATCGTGTTCACAAAAGCCGACAAGCTTACCAAGAATCAGCTGAATCAAAATATTGCGCACTATAAGAAAACACTGCTTGTCATGTGGGATGAATTGCCGCCCGTTTTCATCACTTCATCAACAGAAAAAAGAGGTCAGGAGGAGCTGCTGACTTTTATAGATCAGACGCTGGCACAACAAAAGTAAATGTTTAGTTTTGTCGCGATTAAAATTTAGCTATGACACTCGAAAAAATCGCTACGGTATCAGGTAAAGGTGGATTGTTTAAAGTTGTTGCGCCAACAAAATCAGGCGTAATTCTCGAAGCAATGGATGATACGCACGCCAAGCTGATTGCCACTACCAATCATCGTTTGTCTTTGCTTAATGAAATTTCCATCTACACAACCACAAAGGAGGGCACCGTACCGCTGGAAGATGTGCTCCGAAAAATCAACAAGGATTTCGCTGACGATTTGGGCGTGGATGCCAATTCCGATGCTTCCGAGTTGAAAGCATTCCTGAAATCAATACTTCCTGAGTATGACGAAGATCGCGTATACGTTTCAGATATCAAGAAGCTCGTGAAGTGGTATGAAGTGATTCGCAAATATGCTCCAGAATTCTTCACGGAAGCTAAGGAAGAAAAGAAAGCTGAGCCGAAAAAAGAAGCAGCTCCGGCTGAAGAAACCGAAGCTGCCGAAAAGACAAAAAAGAAGAAAGCCTAGTCTTCAATAAAGCTCGCAGCTTTGTCGACCATATTTTTCGAGCCAACATAGAATGGCGTGCGTTGATGAAGCGTTGTCGGGTCGAGATCGAGTATTCTCCCCTTTCCATAAGTCGCTTTTCCACCTGCTTGTTCTGCGATGAACGCAAGAGCGTTGCATTCGTAGATCAGGCGAAGTTTTCCATGTGGATCTTTCGCTGTAGCAGGGTAAATGTAGATTCCACCTTTCAAAAGATTCCGATGAAAATCGGCAACAAGTGATCCGATGTAACGACCGGTGTAGCTCCTGTCCTTGCAATATTGAATGTATGCTTTCACGGAGTTATCAAACGAGTTGGATGACCCTTCGTTGATCGAATAAATCTTTCCATCGGCCGGTATCTGCATATCGGGATGTGATAAGAAATACTCTCCGAGGCTTGGTTCGTAAGTAAATCCGTTCACGCCATGGCCCGTTGTGTATACGAGCATGGTTGAAGACCCATAAAGAATATATCCTGCTGCAACCTGTTCCGAACCTTTTTGAAGAATGTCTTCCTGCTGGATTGGCATTCCTGCCATCGTCTTTCTTCGGTAAACGGAAAAAATAGTTCCAATGGAAACGTTCACGTCAATATTAGAAGACCCATCCAGCGGATCGATGGCAATTACATACTTTCCTTCGTTATTAAGATCAACATACGATTCGGACTCCTCCGAAACAAGCGCACACACTTCCCCACCTTTCATCAAGGCGCGCGTAAACCTGATGTTTGCCAGCACATCGAGCTTCTGTTGCTGGTCACCCGTATTGTTTGTTGACCCTGCCGCGCCCATGATATCGATCAACCCTGCTTTGTTTACCTCCCGGTTCACTACTTTTGAGGCCAGAGCGATATCGCGAAGCAATTGTGAAAGTTCACCACTGGCGTACGCAAACTGACTTTGATTGTTCTTGATAAAACGGTCAAGGGCAGTACCGATAGGCTGAGCTATTCTCGAGGTTTCCATGCTCATGGTGTAGGCATTATTCATTGATCTTTGCATATTTATATCCGGGTGTAAAGTTACTTCCGCAAACGTTTTAGTACAATCAAAATGCAGGTTTTTAAATTTGGTGGCGCCTCCGTGAAAGATGCAAAAGGCGTGAAAAATGTGGCCTTAATTCTACAGAAATTCGCTAGCCAGGACCTTCTTGTCGTCATCTCCGCAATGGGCAAAACCACGAATGCCCTTGAACGCATTCTGTCGCTATATCAGAGCCACGGAGACTACCTGCACGAACTGTCGCTACTAAAAGAATACCATCATACCATCATGGCAGACCTCTTCCCGCAGGAGCATCGGGTATGGGCCCTCATCGGTGACCAGTGGCGAACGATCGAAAGAAATTTAAAAGCCTCCTACGAGGAAGCCGACCAGCGCTACGACCAGGTAGTGTCTTATGGCGAAATTCTTTCAACCTTGATTGTTGCCGAATACCTCACGCATCAGGGGATGGCAGTGGAGTGGCTTGATGCTCGAAGCTATGTTGTGACCGATGAAAACTACCGTGAAGCCATAGTCGACTGGAACGCAACAGCTGAAAAAGTAAAAACACTCGATTTCCGCTCACACAAACTCAAGATCACGCAAGGTTTTCTCGGGAAAAATCGTTCCGGATTCACCACTACGCTTGGGCGCGATGGTTCCGATTTTTCCGCAGCGATTTTTGCCTATTGCCTGGATGCAAAAGGTGTCACCATCTGGAAGGACGTGCCCGGTGTAATGAATGCCGACCCTAAAAGAATGAAAGCGGTAACCTTGTTTGAAGAGCTCCCATTCCGCGAAGCTGCCGAGATGACATATTACGGTGCCTCGGTAATTCATCCAAAGACCATCAAACCACTTGCTACGAAAGGAATTCCGCTTTATGTCAAAAACTTTGACGATCCGTCTTTACCGGGTACAAAGATCCATGAATGCCATGTCGAAAACCTTCCTCCGCTCTTTGTATTTAAAGACAACCAGTGTTTGATTTCATGCAAGGTTACGGACTACACGTTCGTTACCGAAGACCATATGCGCAAGATCTTTCATGCCTTAAGTGAATTGAACATCCATCTGAACGTGATGCAAAACTCAGCGATTTCCTTTTCGTTTTGCATAGACTTCCGCGAAAGCAAGGTGAAGGCCCTTATCCAAACGCTCCAACATTTCTTCGAGGTGTATTACAACACCGGGCTTACGCTGGTGACGATCAAAAATTACGACCAGGAAAGTTTCGATACGTTTCGGAAAAAGCCGGGAGTGATTCTTGAACAATCTTCGAGGTCTACGCTGCAGTTGTTGATGCGCGCTGAGTCCAGTTTGTAGTTTGTAGTTTTAGCGGTTTTCGTTGTTCAAGTATCGTTAACTACAAATTACAAACCACAAACAACAAACTACAAACTCGCAACCACCTTATCCAGGAACTGGTCCAAGGTCCGATCAAGGATATCAAATACTTCCTGGAATCCTTTCTCTCCTCCGTAGTAAGGATCAGGCACGTCACCTTTGCCTTGCGGATCATAGTCGCGCATCATTTGAATTTTTGGCTTGTGTTTTTCATCTTTCAGCAAGCGATGAATATTGTTAAAGTTGCTGCTATCCATCGCCAGGATATAGTCAAACTTGTCCAGGTCTTCTGCAGTTAGTTGTCTTCCGCAGTGGTCAATGCTCACACCATTTTTTTTTGCGTTAGCAAGTGTACGGGGATCGGGATTATCGCCAATATGATAGTTTGAGGTACCACACGAGTCGGCCTCAATCTGTTTTTCAAGGCCGCGTTGTTTAAGTTTGTGTTTAAAGATCGCCTCGGCAAGCGGGGAACGACAGATATTACCGAGACAAACAAAAAGCACCCTTGTTTTTTGCATAATTGCTGTTTTTACGTCAAAAACACCTTTAAATAAACCGCAAAGAAAGATAAATAACGGTTACAAGCGAGCAGCAAAAAGGATATAAAACGACAAAGCACCATTTTTGTCCACTTCCCGAGCAATCGGGATTTCATGAAAAGCCTTTCTCCCGCCTGAGAAGGCTTTTCTTATGAACAGGCATCTCCCACAGGAGACAGCTCAGAACTTGCAGATTCAAACCTGTTATCGACTGCAGCGCATTCCCAAAAATTTCATCCCAATAGCTATCGGCATTCAAATTTAAAATTTCAAATTGCCGTCATGGAATATATCATCGTAAAGGAAAACTTCGCACCGCAGGTTGCCCTTATTCAACTCAGTCGTCCGAAAGAATTAAACGCGTTGAATCTTCAGCTTATGCAGGAGTTGCGTGACGCACTCATTACGCTTGATAAGAATGACGATGTACGCGCGATTATCATTACCGGTAACGAGCAGGCATTCGCGGCCGGGGCCGACATCAAGCAAATGGCCGATAAATCAGCGGTCGACATGTTGAAGATCGACCAGTTCAGCACTTGGGACCAGATCCGCAAAACGAAGAAGCCGATCATTGCGGCTGTATCGGGCTTTGCACTCGGAGGCGGGTGCGAGCTCGCCATGACTTGCGATATGATCATTGCCTCTGAAACCGCCAAATTCGGACAACCCGAAATCAAGATCGGTGTAATGCCTGGAGCGGGAGGAACTCAACGTCTAACCCGTGCCATCGGTAAGGCTAAGGCAATGGAGCTTGTGTTAACAGGCAGATTTATCTCAGGTGAGGAGGCCGTACGTTACGGTCTGGTGAATAAGGTCGTTCCGGTGGAGATGTATCTGCACGAAGCGGTTCAGCTTGCAAAAGAGATTTCCGAAATGTCACCGATAGCAGCACAACTTGCAAAAGAATCAGTAAACAGATCATTCGAAACTCACCTTGATGAGGGGCTGCATTTTGAACGAAAGAATTTTTACCTCGCTTTCGCTTCGGAAGATCAGAAAGAAGGGATGAAGGCTTTCGTTGAAAAACGAAAACCGAACTATTCCGGAAAATAGATCTCGTCCCCACACAAAAAACAAAAAGCCAGACGTGAAAGTCTGGCCTTGATTTCTCTTCGAAGTCTGCTTACCTAACCGAAATTCCAAAACCTGCAGTCAGGCACTTATACTTTTGAATCGTATAGTCTGCGTGGAAAGTAAACACGGCAAGCTTTAGTCTTGTACCGATTGTTGCGCGTGGTCCGGATGCAGCGAACTGCAGATCAACCGGGTCCTTTTCAAACTGGTCAGCTTCATCGCCATCACCGTTAATGTCGTATTGCCCTTTCAAAGCGATGTTCGATTTTGCAATGTTATAACCAATTCCGCAATAGAATGTGATAACAGAGAACTTCTTCCCGATAACGGCTTGTAATGTGGTAGCGTTCATCGTGAAGATTCCGCGCTGATCTGCGTTTTGCGGATTGTCGGCATCCAGCTGAGACTGGACCTCGAACCTGGTATACCCTACGAACGCGGACAAATCAAATGGCATCAATTTGATTCCTGGAATCCATTGCTTGATATCATGCATCACACCAACCCCAAACATTTTTACGGTACCATCATCCCCTACATCGAGGGTTGGAAGATACCGGAACTTGATATCGGTGTTTTTTGGCAAACCGAAACCTAAGTGCACCATGGGAACTGGAACTTTGTTTGAGCCAACTTCTTCTTTCAAGTTGAGTCCTGGAGGACCCTGGAATGTTCGCGTTTGGTTGCTCTTAAGGCGGAAGGTCGGTTCGCGATCCGGACCGAGCATCGTTGGCGCATAAGGGAAATTGGGAGACGTTGGTGCCAACTCTACGTTAGTCAAACCTAACTGATCTGGACGAAACAGAATTTCATCATCGGGAACTGTCATCGCGTTGACGGTAATTGTCAGGTCTACTCCGGCAATTTTGTGCGGCTTTGCTGTATTGTACCAGCCCTGGTTCAAGCTGAGACTTAGGCTTTTCGTGAACGGCTGAACGTACGCACCAATCAGTTTCCGTCCATCAACAACATTCTCCTGGAGAAGCTCCTCAAGGTCATCCTGGGCAAAAGCAGGGAGAGCAAATGCAGCGAACACAGCCGCGAAAACCGAAACCCGGCAAAACGATTTCATAGTTGGTATTTTAGAAGTAAATAAGTCCGTAAAATAAAGATTTTGCCGCTTACTTTATGATTTGACCAACATAAAAATCGGTTGCGCCACCATAAATTGTATTTTTGCACCCCATGATTCTCGTTTACAATCTAGCAATATCTGTATTGAGCGTTCTTCTGAGGGCGGCAAGTTTGTTTCATTCGAAAGCAAAAGCGTTTGTAACCGGGAGGCGTAATATTTTACACTCAATTAAAGTTTCCTTAGCAGGCAACAGGTCCCCCGTGATTTGGATTCATTGCGCATCGCTGGGTGAATTCGAACAAGGAAGGCCTATCGTTGAAGCGTTGAAAGAAAATTACGCTGCCCACAAAATCCTTCTGACCTTCTTTTCACCGTCTGGCTTTGAAGTCAGGAAAAATTTTCCACTGGCCGATTATGTTTTTTACCTGCCGTGGGATACCCGAGCAAACGCGCGACAATTGGTGGAGGCCGTTGATCCCGTGATGGCCATCTTCGTCAAGTATGAATTCTGGTATCACTATGCAGCGGAGCTTAAAAAGAAAAATATTCCATTGCTATCTGTTTCTTCGATATTCCGTACAAACCAGATTTTCTTTCGATCGTACGGAGCACTGCATCGTAGAATCCTCAGGAACTTCACATGGTTCTTCGTCCAAAATCATGAATCAATAAAGCTGCTCAATTCGATTGGTTTGACGAACTGCACCCGTACCGGTGATACTCGGTTCGACCGCGTTCGAAAAATCCAAATGGCAAGCGAACGCGTTCCGCTTGTGGAAGCGTTCAAGAATAATCAAAAGGTTTTTGTGGTTGGAAGCTCGTGGCAGGAAGACCTTGATCTGCTGATCCCATTCATAAACGAGAATCGTCTCAAGTTTATTATCGCCCCACACGAAATCAAGGAAACCTCCATCCTGTCCCTGGAAAACGCCCTGCAAGTGCCCTCAATCCGCTACTCCCGGGCTACTGGTAAAAACCTCGAAGACGTTTCCGTACTCATCATCGATAACATCGGTATGTTGAGCAAACTTTACCGGTACGGTGAGTTCGCTTACATTGGTGGCGCGTTTGGCAAGGGCCTTCACAACATACTCGAAGCGGCCTCGAACGGAATTCCCATTTTGTTCGGAAACCGGAATTATGAAAAATTTCAGGAGGCGGTAGACCTGATCAACCGTGGCGGTGCTTTTGCCGTGGCAGACTTCCCCGACCTGAAAGCAAAATATGAGATGCTCAATGTACCCGAGAGTTTTCTGCTGGCATGCGAAGTTACCCGCCAATATGTGCAGGATAACCTGGGCGCTACCGAGAAGATCATGGAGTACTGCAAGCCAATCCTCGGTAAGAATTTTAAAAGCATTCTCTAGCTATGCAAGGCATTGTTCTTCGCTCAACCGGTTCGTTTTACGATGTCCTTGCGGACAACGGTGTAAAGTACAATTGCAAAGTGCGAGGAAAGATCAGGCTTGAAGGAATAAAGGAAACGAATCCTGTTGCTGTAGGCGACAAGGTGGAATTCGATCCTGAGCACGAAGTTGGCTCCATCACTGCCATCCTGCCCCGAACGAATCACATGCTAAGGCGTTCGGTCAAAAAAACCGGTCATTCTCACGTTCTCGCAGCAAACATCGATCAGGCCATGGTCATCGCCACACTGGCCTTCCCAAGAACTTCGTTGGGATTTATCGATCGATTTCTTGTTGCTGCTGAGTCATTTCGCATTCCGCAGGTCGTGGTTTTCAATAAAAAAGATCTGCTCGATGACGAATCGCTTGCCTACCAGCAAAAGTTAATTGACACCTACAAAAGAATTGGCGTGCATGCTTTGTCGATCAGCGCAAATAAAGATGCGAGCGCTGTGGCTGAGCTGCTGTCAGCGAAAATTACGTTAGTAGCCGGCCATTCTGGTGTTGGCAAATCAACGTTGCTGAACACGATCGATCCATCCCTGGACCAGAAGACAGGCGAAGTATCCGACTTTTCTTCAAAGGGGACGCACACGACCACGTTTGCAGAAATGTTCCAGCTCGACAATAAGACGTTTGTGATCGATACGCCAGGTGTAAAAGAGTGGGGACTTGTTGACATGGAAGACCAGGAAATTTCGGATTACTTTCCCGAGATGCGCGATCTGCGTTTATCCTGCAAGTTCGGATCAAAATGCCTCCATCTCAACGAGCCGAAATGCGCTATCATTGAAGCCGTTCGCACAGGAGAAATTGTTTTATCGCGGTATGAAAGCTATGTGGGTATGCTCACCGAAGACGACAATCGAAAATAATTTAACGATAACGCGCGCGGTGATATATGCGCCTTACACCCGAGAGCGGAAGTTTCAGCTTACTCAGGCGTAGCCAAAGCCTATCAAGCGCGCTTGTCTTGCCAAGGTCGTTGAGCAGATTGAAAAACAACGCAGCCTCAACCGGATTTGAAGTGAGCACGGCATGACGCAGTTCATATTTTACCCGGCTCGCCAACGCATTCTTATCATCTTCATCCCGATTCAGCACCTGCGCTTTCCTGCAAACCAGGTACGTAGAGTGCAGTTGCTTGTCACCCGCCTGATAAAGTGTTGTTGACATCGATCCTCTTGACTTGCGGATCTTTGTCAGCTTTTCGTCTAGAAATGCATATTGATAGCGAATGGAAGAACGCACCCAGAAATCGAAATCCTCATAGCTCAGATTTTCATCGTACCCTTTTAGATCCTGGATCACCTGCGTACGAATCAGCATTGTTGGCGCAGCAATAAAATAGCGTGACAGCAAATCACGATAAATGTACCCTTCTGGGACCTTGTTCAGCAATCGCTTCCGAACCATGTACTCATAGTGATGCCGGAGTTCATAGCCTGCTTCATCGATGTAAATCGCATCGGTGAAAACCACGCCAAAGCTGCCATCAAGAGACTGAAATTTTCGCACTTGTTTTTCGATCCGATCAGGCATCATTACATCGTCTGTTGCAAAATCGACAAAGAACTCACCTTTGATCCTCGGCAGCGCCCTGTTGAAGGCCCGGCAATATCCAATGTTGTCATCCAGCAGCAGATACTCAACCGCTCTTCCAGCAAAATCAATAGATTTAATTTTTCTGACTGATGAATCTTTACTGCCGTCATCAAGTACAATGATCTGCAGATTGGGATAAGATTGCATCACCACTGACCGGATGGCTTCCTCCACGAACTTTTCGTGATTGTAGCAAACGCAAACAACCGAGACCAATGGATTTTCCATCACGTCAGTTGTTTAGTGAAGGTCAACTTTGGTGTTAGCTGTCCTCCGAGCTCCGTTTTGAATTTGATCAATTTGAAATTTGGTAACCCATCCGTAGCCGAAGTGCCGAGGTCCAGCATGTTGATTTTTTCTCGCTGGCAGTATTCGTAAATTCCATTCATCAGGATCAGCGCTGGTCTTGCTTCATCGATCTTTTTCACGTGATCCGAAATGAAATGATAAAGGATATTTTTTGAAACCCGAACGGCAACGGAGGCAGCCACCAGGTTTCTGTTTTCGTATACTCCAAACAGGATATACGCGTCACCAAGTTGCGCAACGGATTGTGCCAGGTGATGCAGTGAAATCGATAGCTCATACTCCTTCAGCTTCCGATGGGCTTCAATAAATTCGTACACCTGCTCCAAAGAGTTGTGCTGCAACAGGCGGAAATCCAAGTTTGCTGTCAGCGATTGATTGAGCTTCCGTCTTTTCCTGTTGTGGAGGATTTCACTAAACGGTTTATCGCTGATCTTGATAATCGAGCTTATCTCGGCAGTCAAGACCGAGAAGCCGAGGTTGAGCAAAAATGTCTGAAGCATGGATTGCCGCTCCGGGTGATACAAGAGCGGTGGACCAATAATTATGACTTTCCTGCAGCCTGCGCTGAGAAGACCCCCAATCACAAATTCGATAAAATGAAACAGTGTTTTTGGGTTTACATTGTCGCTGCCCTCAATACCTCCGAAGGGACTTTGAACACTACTCTTTGCGATTCCGTTCTTTACGTGGAAATGGATCTCAGCCTGCACCAGCAATTCGCTCTCATTCAGAACGTAGAATGACTTCCAATCATTGGACGACTGAAGGAGACGATAGCCCTCGGTGTTAAAAAGACGTTGTTCAAAATTGTAGCGATAGGCGGAAGGCAATTTACCTTCGTGAAAGCGGTGATCTTCCAATCAATACGGAATTCGAAGTTTGCGATAAATGAAGTGCATCAGCCAAGCCGGGCCAATGAGCAAAAATTGAACATCCTTCAGGAAAGACGGCTTTTTGCCTTCCACTTTGTGACCGTAAAACTGGCCGATCCACGCAACAACAAAAATGATAATGGAGATCATCCAAAGCGGAGCTACGTCTGACTGCCCGAGCAGGCGAACGATGTACATGCACAACACCCCGAACAGCAACATTCCAAAACTCAACGCAATAGATAGCGAGACATAATAGATGAGCACCAGGACAAGAACAATGAACGCCCAGTTCGAATACGGATTCGGACCAAGAATTTTCACAACAGGCTCTGAAGGAATGCTCGCGATCAGGCCGACAACGCTCAAAAAAATCAGTGGCACGCAAACCCAATGGATAGCTTTGTTCGTCTCGTTTCTATGGCTCTCGCCATATTCTTCAAGAAGGGCGTCTATTTTTCTCATACCGGTATTGATTTAGTGAGATAATTGATTTTACTAAGATACTCCGAAAGGCAGAAGTTATCAAGCTTTCGTCTTGACCTTTGCCCAATCCTTGATCTGCCAGAAAACATTGCCGGTTGTCAAGTGATTTCCCTTTGTATCATGGATCCTGACCTGGCAATTAACGACCACCGAATCCTTTGACTTTAAAGGAGTATAAATGTTTTCAGCCAGCCACGCTTCTGAAATCTGAAACTCAGCGAAAGCATCCATCTTGCCCTGGTAGTGATAGTCCATCTCCAGCCGTTGCATGATCAGCCTGTATTTCTTTGCATCAAGTTTCGAGACAAGCAAAAACCCGGTGGTGAATTCTGAGATGGTTGCCAGTGCGCAAGCATGGAGACCGCGAATGTGGTTAAAATTTGATTTGCGATACGGTAT
>DASWTP010000201.1:0-82051 GCA_036402075.1 Chryseosolibacter sp.
GGCTGACGCATGTATAAAAACTATTCCTCTTGAAGCCGCGCTAAAGTTCTTCGAACCGAGGCGACAACAAGTTTACGAGTGGTTGCCGCTGGATAAAGTCGCCAATGAAAAGATATTCAACATAAGCGAAAAGCATATCGCGTCTGATTTTATTGGCAGCCATCTCAAGCTTGACGATACTCTGGTCAAATTTCAGACGGACAACCGGATCGCCTCCTTTCAACGTTTGGAGCGTTGACACAACGTTGTCGTTGCGCAGGGCGCTGATCTTGTTTTGTAAATTCAGAAAACGTTGGAAAAAGAAATTCACTCGTTCATGCAAGATCATCTTGTCTACCTTGTCTTCCGATTGCGCTTCCTCCAGGTCAAACGTGGCATCGATCATGTCAAGTTTCCGTTTTGCCATATCGCCTTTATTCGGATTGAATATGGGTATTGTAATGCCACCGGAGACGTTAAATGGCGTACGGTTCTGTTCAACACGTCTGTTGTCAAACTCCGCCTGCAAAAAACCGATGTTGATATTAGCTTTCTCGAGTGCGTACTCCTGCTCGGCCAGGCGGATTTTCTGTTGTTGGTAGGCGATCAACCTTGACTGGATTGCACGGGAATCTAAACTGTCAACCACTCGTTTCATTTGTTCTGGTGAAACGACCTGCGTTGCACTCCAGTCCATCCGCTTATTGAAGGCTGGTTGGTATACCCGGGCGATCGAAAACTTTTCATCCGCGAGGAGCAAATTGATTTCGTCCAGCTCCGTCTCTTCATCGAGCTTTTTTAGCTGAAGGTCCACATATTCGTCAGCATCAAAAAAGCTACTGCCCATCTGCTTCTGCAGCACCGCGATCTGGTCTGAAATCGATTTGACGAGGTTAGCTTTGAAGGTGACGAGTTCAGTGAGGTATATGTATTCGATGACGCGAACGTAGCGCGCCTGGAGCGCAGTCTTAAGTATAAATTCACTTTCAAGCCCAAGCGAACTCCGGTACTCACGGAAGTAACGATTGTTGTTCCTTACTTCCCAGGGATTTGCTGGCGTAACACGGATCGCATACTCCTGTTGATTTGCTAACAGCTCGCGATTTTGCGTGCGAAGTTCGAGACGCTGCAGGTAAGGCAACCGATATGTTCTTTGTTCGAGAAATCGCTTTTGCTCATTGAACGTCCGCACCTCGGGATCCTCGAGTGCCGATTTGATAAATTCAGACACAGTCACCTGCCCGAAGGTGACGATGCTAAGAAATAACTGGCACAGCAGAAGAAGAGGAATGCGCATCATCGTATGAGGACTTTTTCACCGCTGGCAAGGTTGTTACGCGGATCGATCTCAATAAAGACTTCACGACCGAATGCTTTCACCGCTGTTGACTTCTGAAGAATGTCAGGTAGCATCACCACAGCACCGTATCCGATCACCCGTCCAGATGTTGAATTCGACTTGTGCTCGAACGACTGAACGTTTACCGAAGAGCCCACTGGCAACTCTGTTTTGTTTCCCACCAGGTAACCGGTCACGGAAACTGGATGAACAGGATTGATCGACAGCAAGGGCGTGAACGCCTCAATTTGTTCACCGGCTTTCACAAAGACGTTTCCTACAACACCATCGGCAGATGCCACCTTTCTGAGGTTCTGTCTTTCCTTCCGTAAAACGTCAAGTTCTTTCTCGAGTAATACGATCTGATTTGCCAGCAGGCCTTGCTCGGTCTTTTCGCCTTGTGCAAGTGCATTTGATTTGATGGCCGTTGCCTCCTCGAGTTTCTTTTTTTGCTGACGAAGCGCATTTATTCGCACACGTATGGGGTCATCCGGGCTCACCGTGTCTTTGGCGTTCGTAAAACTTCGTGTCAGTTGCTGATTCAAACGGAGTTCCCCTTCTGCTTCGAGGAGTTCAGAGTTGATCTTTTCAATTTCTATTTGTTGTTCGGCCCGCATGAACGCGATATCCGAACTTGAGAGTTTCACTTTCTCCGACTGCTCGGATTTCAGCACATCGATGCGATTCACAAG
The DNA here is from genome assembly GCA_036402075.1 of Chryseosolibacter sp. Lineage (GTDB taxonomy): Bacteria > Bacteroidota > Bacteroidia > Cytophagales > Cyclobacteriaceae > Chryseosolibacter. The sequence goes on from DASWTP010000201.1 coordinate 2,011, forward strand.
TTTTCCGATCTCGATATCAAGAGCGCTGCTCGAAAGTTCCACCAACAGGTCGCCAGCCTTGATTTGCTGCCCCGGGTTAACGTGCACAGCCCTGATCATCGAAGCACGCTCGGCATTCAGTTTATATTCATTGCCTTGTGTCAGGCCGACTGAAGAGTGTCCGGTGCCGTGAAAAAATTTGACATTAATGAATAACAATCCGGCCAGAAGCATCAACACAAGCAGATAATAACCATTGAAGGATGAGCTCTTCATGTCACAAATTGATTAATTCATTCACCGTAATCTTCAACTGAGAAATTCCCTCGATCGTTTTTAGTGCTTCCATCATTTCGACAGTATCCGCATCTTTCCGCAAGGAGATGCCAAACTGGTACCGCATCAGGTTTTCTTTGTCGAGTTGAATCGTCACCTGTCTCCATTCGACACAGTATTCCTTTACGATTGGTAAAACCTGGCTGAGATTGCCGGAATCCTTGAGGGCAAAGAATAAATTGTGATTTTGTGTGAAGCTCTTGAAGGGTGAGAAATGGAGAACGAAGGCCACCGTGCAGAACAATAACGTCCCAATAAATGAAATTGTAAAACCGTATACGCCAATAGCAAGTCCGGTGCTAAGGGCAGCAAATAGGAAAAGTACATCTCGTGGATCCGCAATTCTCGTTCTGAAACGGATGATGGCCATGGCTCCGAACACTCCGAGTCCACGCGCCAGGCTATCTCCGATCGCCATCATGACCAGCGTGGTGACCAGCGCTCCGAGAACAAGAGATTGGAAAAAATTCTTAGGATAGTAGTCGCCCGTGAAGGTCAGCCTGTGCGTAATTGCCACCAGCGACCCAAGCACAAACGCCCAGAGAAATGCATAACCGATGTTGACAATCTCAGGAAATTCATAAACAGGACCGTCAGGAAATAATTCAAACATGGAATAAGTTAATAAAAACTTGCGAAAGCTTAGTTAGGCTGACCCGGTGTCGAGGGATTAAACAATTGCCAGGTCGATCCACCGTTTGGCAATCTTCCCATCGACACATTTCCAGCTTGTGGGCCAAATGTGATGCTGTCAATCTTGCGGCCGTCTTTGTAGTAAAGACCAACAGCTTCGCCATCACCACTCAACCCGAAATCGAGATGCAGTTCGCCCTGGCTTCGGTTGTTATCAGCCCAGATCAACAGATATCCACCTGGTGGAATCGTTGTCTTTGCCGGGTTGGTGTTTTTGATCCGGCTGTTAAACGGATTTGCTAAGTCATCGGACAAATAGAATTCAGCAATATTTACCGCGGTTGCGCCATTATTTCGGATCTCAATCCAGTCATCGAACTCCTGCGTTCCGCCATCGGTGTCTGCGCAACAGGAAATATTCAATGCCATAAACTCGTTTATCACGAGCTCGGGAAGTGGATCGTTGTTCAACAGGTATGTATAATAGTCCGCAGGTGCATCGAAAGGTGCCCTTGAAACAACGCTTCCGCTATTGGTGACTTCTACATAATAGTCAATTGTGCCAGTTCCATTTAAAGCAGGAATCACTGCAGAATAAGTCGTCCCGTTGGCGGTCATTGGCGCACTGGAAAACGCCCCTCCATTGATGCGATGAAAAAGCTTAGCAGAAGTTACGTTGGCCGGATTCAGGATTTCAACGCTTACAGTCACGTTTTCCGTGAGTGTCGGAACCAGCGGGGCTCTTGAAATTTTGCTGATGATGGTACCGACCACCTCACCGTTGGACCCCGCTTTTGTTGCAGCGCCTGAGATCTTAAAAGTTGTGTTTCCATCAGGATAACGTCCGTAAGACTGCCCGTTTGCAAGCGCGGGGAATTCCACTTTGTCAATCACGTTGCCTTCAATATTTTCGAGGTACACCGTTTCCCCTACTGAACTTAACTTAAAATTAGTAAACAGGCCTGTGCCCGTGTCATCACATACAAGAATCAAATATGATTTGGCAGCGATTTCCGTGTTGGCCGGCAGGGTGTACTTGTTTGAAGGATCATCGTAGATCTTGTAGCCTGTCAAATCCTTTGCTTCGTTAGCAGCATTATAAAGCTCGATCCAATCATCGCCCGAAGATGCATACAATTCGTTGATATAAATCTGCTCGTCCTTCGTCACCTGGGGTTCCTTTTCCGCAGGCTTACACGATAGCAGAGATACCACTCCGGCAACGAACATGACAGCGCTAACGAAAATACGGTTGGACATAACTTTCAACAATACTCCAATGTTACCTGTATTTTACCGAAATGTAAAATTGGCAGGCACGACTCAACCAAAAAAATCAGAAACTACCGGGAGAACCGGATGTTTTCGTGGCGAGCTCTTACGAACATGAAAACGCCATAGGCAATCAAACCAAGCGCTACCACGCCCATCAGCAGGTTGCCGAAATTGTGTTGAAGAAAATCAAACGCTTCGCGGGTGCCGTTCGCCTCGCTGGGATTGGAATCAACAGCAGCACGGACCAAAAAATATCCGATAATGGAAAAAACAAGTCCGCGTGCCGCATAGCCTATCATGCCCGCCTTTTCAAACGCATCATGAAAGTTGGCGCGATAAAGCTGCACGTGCTTCATAAATTTGCGGCTCACGCCTAGATAGATCTGATAAATTCCCACCCCGATTATAACCAGGCCTGCTATTCCTACAATCCACTCGCCCATGGGGTAGCTCATAATTTTACTGACAAAGAACTCGCGTTTGTTACCGCTACCAGGATTACCCATGGCAAGCTTAGTGGCGTAAACGATCAAGGAACCATAAATGATTGCGCTTGAAAGGTAGTTGAGCCGAGTGGCAATTCCCTTTGCATCACTTCCTTTATTTTCGGTGTCGAAAAATGCCTGGAAGATTCTCAGCATGACGTAACCAGCCATACCCAGCGCGATCGCAATCAACAAAATTTTTCCAAAGGGCTGCTCGTATACAACTTTGAATGCTTCTGTCTTGTCGCCTTTTTCAGCGCTGAGCCCAAGCGCGGCAAGTACGGTGAGCACGCCCATTAAACAATAAACAATTCCAATGGATGCAAATCCAAAACGCGCAAAACGCTGAAGCAACCGCTCTTTGTCGTAGGTGATACCGGTTTTTGAAAACGTATTCATGCATACTCTAATTCAAAAAAGTATGCCATCCGCCCGTTTCAATGCTACGGCTGCTAAGGATTCTTTTGAGTTTTCTCCATCGGGAGCGCTTCAATTCTGCTCCACTCCTGCATCGAACCGTCATACAATTTCATGTTGTAGCCCAGCATTCGCCCAGCCATGTAAACCACACTTGCCGTTTGTCCAATAAAACAATAGACGACAAGCTCTTTATCCTTTGCTGCAACGGGTGTGAAATAGGTTTGTAATTCCGGCAGCGGTTTATAAAGATTGTTAGCATCCACCAGGTCCATAAAGGGAATATTCTTTGCACCGGTGATGTGTCCATCGCGCGGATTACCTGTTGGCTCTCCATCGTAAAAGCGAGTTGCGCGCGCATCAACCACAATGCCGTTAGCAGAAGACAAGGTTTTCAAGACGTATTCTTTGTTAACGATGAGATCCCCCAGCTTAATCTTCACATTGCCTTTTTTTACAGAAGGCACCAGGGTTGTAACGGGGTTGCCGGCTTTTTTCCATTGTTCCAGGCCTCCGTTCAGAAACGATACCCTGCCTCTCAGCCCGAGATGTTCGAGCGTGAGAAACAACCGTGCTGTGCTGCTCACCTCGTTGCGGATATGACACAGTATAATGTGCGAGTCGCTGTTGACGCCCAGGTCGCGTAATACGTCTGTTGCCTTTTCAAGATCGGGGACGTTTAGTGCACCCTCTGGCGAATCCGGGCCGAGCCATCCGGGCCAAAGATAGCGGGCGCCTTCGATGTGTTCGCGATCATAGTCAAACTTGAGGAAACTCGTTTGGAGCAAAACAATTTTCGGATCGGAAAGATTGGCCTTAAGCCACTCGACCTCTACCAGTATGGGCTTGTCCTCACCCCTTGTGAGGGATGCTGTGGCTGCAAACATGAAAACGAGCATTAATTTTTTCATAACAAAAAGTTTACAGGTAATATGAGCAAATAGATTCAACTCACCGCTGACCTCAAGTCAGAAAAATGAAATTAGCACGAATTGCACAGCTATTTCTGGCGCGAAATGCCGTATCGATATTGATCTGGCGAAACTGAGAACTGGCGCCTGAAAAGTCTGGTGAACGAAGAAGGATCTTTCCACCCTACCTGACGACAGATGTCACTTACTTTTCCGCCTTCTTTTAGCAGTGTGCATGCTTTCTCCAACCGAAGCTTTATCAAATATTGATAGGGCGAAAGCGTAAATACTTCTGCGAAAAGTCTTTTGTAATGGAAGGTCGAGAGGCAGGCAACCCGCGCCAAATCCTCCACGGTGATATCGGAAGCAAAATTTTCCGCGAGGTGCTCAAGGGACCAGTGAAGTCTCCTATACACTTCCAGCCGGGTTGACATTCGCGACTTCTTAATCGAGATAATTTCTTTGCGGACGCCCAATTGCCTTCGCACCAGTTCGAGGAGCAGTTCCTCCAGCGCCTCATCAACGCGGACCTCATCTTCCAGTGCGGTTAGCTTATCTACACTATTACGCAATGCCAAATCGAGCAGGTATGTTTTTTCTAAGAAGTTCACTTTGCCTTCAGGCGTTTTAAACGGCTCGTCAAGCAATTGTTTTTCGACTGTGTTGAGGCCCTGCAGCAACTTATCAGCAAGGCCCACCTGAAACGCAATTGTAACCATGCGATTGGGCGAACACGAATTCGCCAGGGTCTTGAAAGACTGACCTTCATTGAGCAACAAGTATTTCTCGGGTGAGATCGTATAAGCACGCGATGGCGTTCTATAGACTTGACGATCATCAAGGTTGAAATTCAAGGACAAGCGGGTGACATGCCAATCGCACTCTTCGAAAGCCTTTCCATGAATAAAGAATATTCCGCTCTTAAGAGCATTCATGTCAGCGCTATGCCGGGAACAATATAGCTCTCCCTTCTTTTTTGCTAATGAACAATATGGACAGTCAGAGTCGTTCATGCCACCCAGCGCTCAATTATTATACCGATTGCATTTTGGTTGTCAGTAGAACCCGTTTCGGCCAAGAACTGATCGGGCATGGAACGCCCCTTGTCCGATTTCGAAACAATTCAATAATTGGTGCTCCGTAGGTTTGGCAACTTCAAGATCACACCGCTACCGATTCCGTGCGAGGATTTCAGCAAAATCCGACCACCTAATTTTTCGATCATGTTTTTTACAAGATAAAATGCAAGCCCAGAGCCTGTTGTGTTATCCGCCCCGCCAAAGAATGATTCAAAAACATCTTGCCGCACCTGGAGTGATGTATTTTCACGACTTTCCTCTAATTGAATCGTAGCCGCACTTGGCTCCACTTCAATTGTAATTTTAACCTTTGGGTTTTCGGAGAAGTCAAGGTGCTGGAAAACGCTCGCGAACGTATTTCGCAGGATACTGGATAAACGGTTTCGATCCGACAAAAATGGCACTTCCTGATTGATCACGCAGCTGTATCTAACAAACTTTGAATTTTCAAGATAGGTCAAACTGTCAATCACCGATGAAATTGTTTTCTCGAAGTCAATCTCATCGGCTGAAATGCCTACCTGATGCTCGCGCGAATAGGTAATCACGTTAGTGACGAAATTATCAAGTCTCTTAACCGTGGTTTCTATGGTGTCGAGCAAGCTCATGTCTTTGACGTAATCCCGATTCATAATTTTAATAACGCTGATAATTGACAACAAGGGTGCACGCAGGTCGTGCGACACGCCATAGAGGAAGTTATCAATCTCACTGCCTAATTTTTGCATCTCGCGTAATTCGTTTCGTTGTCGTTTGCCTTCGATTTCCTTTCGGGTGATGTCAGTAATTGAAATTGTCAGTCCCACAATGCGCTGGTCGACAATCGCTGGGTTAATTGTAGTCTCGTTGATCTTTTCTTCACCGTTCATGTTCATGCGGTCAACATGCGATGTTTTCACTTTATTCTGGAATGCGTTGCTAAGCCTGTCGTGCCACTCCTGTCGCAGGCCGTACATCCCTTCCGGCAGCAATTCAATGAAATTCTTCCCAGGGCGCAATGTAACGTTATACCCATTGAAAAAGTGACTGACAGCATTGTCGTTAAAGTCAACCAATTCCATGCGATCATTGACTAGCCAAATAGACGGATCGAGCGAATTCAGGATAGTGCGTAAGGTGGCCTCCTGCTGAAGGATCTTACTTTGATGAACTTTGGCTGCACTGATATTCCTGGAAAAAATTGAAACGAATTGATCGTTGCCTAGTCGCACCGCCTTATAGTAAATTTTCCAGGCGAAAGTCTGGTCGTTCGATTCGAGTTGTTCTTCATCGCTGACGGACAAGCCCTTTAATGCTGCCTGGCAGCGAATTCGCCATCGATCGGCTACACGCGGAGCTACCGCTTGCATGGCATCAAAAAGTTTATCGCCCTTGCGAAGATGAAGGTCGTAGGCTTCAAGGAAAGCCCAGTAAAAGCCCGGGTTCAGCGAAACGATTGTAAACTCCTTATCCAAAATAAGGATATTCGACTCAGCATTTTCAATGATGGTCTCGTAAAAGCTCGACAGTAAAAAGTTTTCAACGGTTGTCATGCGGTTTACCTAAGTGCTGTTGGCACGTAAAGAGAAAACACTGAAGACCTTCTTTGTTGGATTCGCTGTCGCAATTCGCACCATGCATCCCATCTACACATGCGTTTTCGTTACTTAACCAACGTGAGGCGCTATTAATCATGTAAGGTAAATTGAACTATTACGATACTTTGGGAAAGATATGACGGGCGCGGGTTCGAAACTTGTTTCCTGGTGTTCAATCCACATTTTTTGACGTTCAAGAATGAAATAGATCAGGCGATCAGACCTACCTGGCGCGATTCTTTAGTCGACTTTCGCTTTGTATGATTTTCGGTCAAGCGCGATAATTTTCACATCGAAAAGACCAACGAATTTGTCAATATTTGCGCGTGTTTTCATTACCTCGGAAGGCGACAACTCTGCCCGCTGAAAAGTACCAATAATGGAGTGAAAATTTTATTCGTGAAAGCCTGACGACCTGGCAGTCGAGACGAAAAAAGACCGTCAATATTTCAATATCGTCTCTTGTATACCATCTGTATACCATAATTTCCGATGATTGCCTGATTTGTAATCCATTTGTAGCCCACAAATATTAGCGAACTTTTTCGATCGTGGCTAACCTTGCTTACCCACTAATTAAAGGAGCTCATGGAACCCCAACAATTAAACTATGACTGTGAAGGAATCAAGTTTTGTCAGATTTTTAAAAGAGAAGACAAACCACAGAACGTACCTAGTGAACAAATAGCCATCATTCTGGTGGCTGACGGAACGCTAACCATTCAAAGCAAGTCCGGTCTTCACAAAATCGAAAAAGGCGGAGGCTTTATTATGAAGCAGTTCTCCCATTATTCGATTAAGAAAGTAGACGATGAGCCATTTGATGGCTTGATCTGTTTCGTTGAGACAGATACAGTATGTAACATCATCAGGTCCTTTGAACACCACGAAATCCTGTCAGGTGATTTCAGCATGACTGAAGACCTTGAACTCACCCGGTCGGTGAATCTGGAATGCTACATCCACTCACTCAAGCTCTACCTTCCCCTGGCGACTACGAAAAAGGACTTGAAAATCATTTCTGAATCGAAGCTTTACGAGCTGTTCTGGATTTTGAAGCAATCCACGAATCAGGAAGAGCTTTACGCCTTTCTTCGCTGCGTCTATAAACGCGAAAAACTCGTGCTTGATTTCATGCTCGAAAAATGCTTTCGTGAAAACATCAGTCTTAAAAATCTCGCAGCCAGGGCAGGATGTAGCATTTCCACGTTTAAGCGCAAGTTTGAGCAGCTCTATCATACAACGCCTGGAAAATGGATTCAAACACGGAGGCTTGATGAGGCATATCACCTGATTCATACCACCGATAAAACTATCTCGGAGATATGTTTCGAGGTTGGATTCGAAAATCCTTCTCACTTCATTCAAACGTTTAAAGGGAAATTCGGAATCACACCAAAACAACTTCAGTACAAACTAACGGCAGCTTAGATGAACAACGAAAAACTGAAAGCTTGAACATTTTTCTGTATTGATTGGAACCCAAGGAACATATTTCCGTCAATATACCCCCCAATTTTACGGATATATCACTTCAACCCTATTTGAAATGAAAGCCTGTAAAATTCTCCTAGCTGTCCTGAGCCTGCCAATAATGGTGGCGGCTCAGGAAAATTCAAGTGGTTCATCAGATCTATTTGACCTGCCACTTGAGCAATTGATGAATCTCGAAGTTACAACGGCTACAAAAACAGCCGGTAAATCAGACGCGGCTCCTGCTGTGATTGAAATCATCACCGCGGAGCAAATCAAAACCCGAGGATACCAGCACCTGGCACACATCCTCAACGATATCGCAGACAACCACGAAGATCGCAGTAACTGGGGAATCGGTGAACCGACCAATCAGAACGTGGGATTTGGTTTCAGGTTCGATACTGGACAGAATATGTTGATTCTTTTCAACGGCCAACGATTGAACGCATTTTTGCCTGGAAACCGATTTGGTGGTGAGGAATATTTACTGAACACCATCGATCGTGTGGAGATAATCCGTGGTCCCGGATCAGCGCTTTATGGCACGGGTGCCTTCACTTGCGTAGTAAACATTATCACAAAAAAGCTTTCTGCGCAGCAAGCCGATGAAGTGGTGCTGTCAGGCGATTTTATCCCAACGTCAAACGGACTTTCAATCAATAATGCGGCAATGGTGCGCCTCGGTAAGCAAGGAACACTGACCACCGGTTTCAGATATTTTACAGAAGAAGGACAGCAACTGAATGTGAAGAATTCGCTGTTTGGAACAACAACGCTGAAGGACGGAGTCAATCATTCCATCGATGGTGAAATTTACGTGAGCACCGGAACGACCAACATCTTTTCGAAAATAACAAACCAGAGCCGGGATGCGGTGACTGGCTTCAACGGGGTGAATCCGCATTTCATGGACGAATTGAAATTGGATATGTATGCGTACTCGCTCGGAGCAGACAAAACATGGAAGACGAGCGAACGCTCAGAACTCAAATTTTCCGCGGGGTGGCACCAGGACAACTGGACAGAAGCTGCCTTGATTCCGCAATTCAAAGTCTCTGCAGACGGAAGTAAACTTCTGCTGGATGATGGCGGTCAACCAATTCTCGATACCGTTTCAATTTATCGGAACGGGGAATTTATTAACACATCTTTTTTTATTGATGGTCAGGGAGCCGATACGCGTTCGCTAGATGCGGAAATTCAATTTACCTCAAACTACGCCCGGAGTAACAACATTGTATTTGGGTTGTATGCATCCAACGATAAGATTCTGCGGGCCGAACGGCCAAGTGAACTCAACTTGTCACCCCTCATGTTTGTGCCCTTTAGAACCAGCACTGACCCGGCAAACAATTGGCTATCTGACTTAGACGCAGCCAGAAATACACTTGCTTTTTTCGGTCAGGTCGATTACAACATCACCGAAAATCTGAATGTAGCTGCAGGCTTGCGTATGGACGTCTACTCGGGCACCGGTGCACTAAGCGCACAAAAGTATAACGAATTAAACCCAAAGGCATCAGTGGTTTACCAGGTTACCGAACAAAGCGTGCTAAAGCTCCTCTACGGCACCGCGACCCGCATCCCTAACGGCTTTGAAACGCTTTCCACGGTTTCTATTCTTGGCGATCCGACCAACAGACCAGAACGCATGAGAACGTATCAACTTCAATGGATTAACAACTGGTCTTCCAATTTTCGAACAGAAATCGGAGCGTTTCGATCCTCTATATCAAACCGCCTTGAAACAAATGCTTCGATCTCGGACGAACTCCGTGCTCAGGGCTTTATTGGCCAGTTTGTGAACACACTTGCTGTAGAAAGTCAGGTGAATAATGGGATTGACGCCAAAGTGATTTCCCGTTTGCACACCTCAACATTAGCGCTCAATGTTACACAATACTTTGGCAGTGATGACGGCTACGGAAACGCCCTTGCCTATGTACCAAATACTATGGCAAACTTAGACTACACACTTAATATAAAGACGATTGTAGTGAACGCTGGCCTGAATTATCGCGCGGGTTTTAAGAAGAACTTGACAGACCCACGGCCTGCGGTTAAAAACTATGCAGTGGCACGAATGAATATCTTATACCAGCCAGTGAAATCACCACTTGAATTTCGCCTCTCGTTCCGAAATATGTTAGATACCAACTATTTCTATCCTTCATCGTCTACTGACTTCACAGAAAATTTTCCGGCACGAGGAATAGAACTTTCCCTTGGTATTATTTATAAACCTACAATATGAAAACCTTAAATAATATCAATTGAACATATAGAGACATTCTATAACCCCACGACTTCCTACATTCGTATATCAGGATCACAATTCGCCACTCCACAGCTATGTAAGACCGATTCTGATTTTTAATGGGGGATTTCGAAGGAAATAGGTTACTGTTCTGATCCGGCTGTTGGAGTTTTTTTCAGAACGGTGCTTATTTCCTTTTTTTATTTTTTTCCTTCGCTTCCCCTTCAAAATATCCTATAAAAGTCTGCCCTATTTATTGAGTAATGGCTACCTTTATCCATTGCGCAACTCGTAAATCCCACGGATGAAAACACTGGATCTGGCAGACTCTTTTCGAATGTTACCAAACAAAATACAGGGTACCGGTGTAGAAGTTTTTCTAGTTGATTCACCCTCTGCACTCAACGACCTGCATCCTTACAAACTCAGTCTCCACACGCTGATTATTATGCTTGATGGTTCAGTTGGCGTTGGATGTGATGGCGTTCGCGAATCGGTGCAAAGGAACGAAGCAATTATGCTGAAGAAAGACAGCCTGGTTCAGTTCACAATTCCCGTCCAACACAGAAATTCTTTCCGTAGCCTCATCCTGTTCTTTGACGAGCCGACTCTACGTTACGCACTGCTGCCATTTGAACTTCCGGCAGCATCATCCGGCCCCAATGTCCTGAAGATTCCGCTAAATGAAAAAATAAAGGTGTTCACCGACTCCATTCTCTTCTACTACAAAAGCACACACCAAAACGGTAATTGGACCATCCTGCTACAGAATAAACTTCGTGAGCTGGTTTGGATCTTTTTTCACACCGAACTGAAACACGAAGCCCAGCAATTTTTTAGCACCACGCGGTGATTACCATAAGTGGCTCCCCTGTAAGTGGGGTTTTTGCAATACTAATTGAACGTCCGACAACAGATTTCCAGGAAAAGTCTCCCTTCCTTTGTTTATGACTTTACCACTCAGTGATCTGGAAACGCGCAGGAGAATCCTGTTTGCAGATGGAGCCGTAACAATCCGAAACCTGGCAGGCGAGTCGGTGCTTATCACGCTAGAGCCAGGTGTGTCGAAGTCTCAGTTAAAAAAGATTAGCAACTTTCTGAGCGATCATTTTCATGCCCACCGGATGAATGCGATCATTGTGGAGATACCAAAACGAAATTTTCTTACTGCTTATCAATACTTCACTTTAGCCAAATTACAGGTGACCGCGTTTAAAGGGCTTGCGTTCCTCGTGAATGATTTTCTAACGCAACTTATAATGGAGATTTTAACGATCAGAAACCGCTTCAAGTGCAATGTGAGGACGTTCAAAACTTTTTCCAAGGCGTTAGCGTGGTCTCGAACATTGAAATGAACACTATAAAATTGAAAATGGTCTTTATACTGCATTTCGCGATGCACGAGGCACGTACCTTTACAAAGCATCTTTGGTGGATAAGAATCATGGCAGAGGTAACAACGATCCGCATGATTCTAGGGGTTGCTCTCCGCAACCCCGTTTTTTTTTCAAGGGGATTTGCCCTGAGCTGTTCTCGATAAATTTTTCTAAGGGCACTTGCCGTCAACCGTCACTATGAATTGCCATCTGCGGCCTTCCACGTTTCGACTATTGTATTCCTTGCAAAGTTCCTTCGAAAAATTTGGCTTACAAATTTTGGCACCTGCAGCAGTACAACAACTCACACAAGCGCCAACCTTCCCGCGATCACGTTGAATAGAAAAATAGGCCATGGCCACAACTGCAAAAAACAAAACAGCTGCGGCCGCTTTTTTTTTAGGATTGTTTAGAATCTCAATCATTAGGTTTTGATTTTCATAACTAGTTTGATACTGTTTCCAGTTTTTGAGAGATAGCTTTTCTCAAGGCTATGCGGATTTCTGCAGTTTTCGTTTTGGAATTATGATTGTAACATGTGTTCCCTTGTTAGGCTCACTGTGAAGCTCGATTATACCCTGCATCGCGGTTACCTGGGTCTTCACCAGGAACATCCCAAGTCCCTTTCCTTCCTTATGTGTGTGGAAGCGCTGAAAAGGTTCGAATACCTTTTTTGATAACAGTTTGCTATCAAACCCCAGACCGTTGTCTTCTACTTCGAGCTTCCAACCAGAAGGCAGCTCCTCCGTGCTAATTCGGATGAACGATGGCTTCTGATCAGAACGGTACTTGATCGAGTTGGAGATCAGGTTTGAAAGGATGCTGTCCAGGTAGGCGGGCACAGCCTGGACATACCGGGCCTGCGCGTTGATGGAAATGTGAATTCCCTCGATGCTCACTTCAGCTTCATAACGGTTCAGGATCTTATCAAGCAATAGCTTTAAATCGATCGTCTCCGATTTTTCGCTCGTATTTTTTTGCGTATCAAGAATTGCTCCGAGATCGTGAATGATAATGTCAAGGTCTTTTGCGCAGGCGACAATCCGGTCAAGCACGGCTACATTTTCCTTACCGATTACTTTTGAGCGATCGAAGATAGATGCAAGGCCAAGAATGCGGGCGACAGGCGCACGAAGGTTGTGAGCCGAAATAAAACTGAACTGTTCCACCTGGTGCAGGTGCCGTTTCAACTCTTCATTGCTATGTGCCAGTTGCACCGTTCGCCTTTGCACCGCTGACTCCAGCTCATGATTTTGTTTGAGAATAAGGGCACGAAGTCGTTCATAGGCTTTGTTTTGCCGTTCGAGGCGATCGTTTTGTTGCTTGATCTCTTCCTGGTTTCGCAAGAGCTGATCATTTTGCGCCATGATTTCCTCCGTCTGCTCGAAAACCATTTTCCGCAGAAGGCTTTTTTGCTCGCTCACAATCCGTAAGTTCTCATGCTGCATCTCGAGCTTCTCGACCCTCAGTCGGTTGAACCGGTAACCCAGCACCAGCGAGAAGATCACAAGCTCCCAGGCAAGTGTTACTTCCATCCCGTGCTTATCATAAGCAATGTGGTAGGGAAGATTACCGGAGATCATTAGCATGTTCAATACCGTAACAACCAGGAGCGGAAGCCATCCAATCAGAAAAATAAAGGCGATCTTTTCCTTCCGGTAAGCGAGAATGAGTGAGCATACCAGGAAATACATGGGCGACAGCGCTCCAATCACAACAGACATGGCGTGAACAAATCCTGGTGGCATCACAGGGGAAATCATAACCAGAACGCTTAAGAAGTAGATCGTAAACGATGTCTTGTAAAGTGGCGGCAGCTGCCCTTTCACACCGAGCAACTTGTTTACAAACCAGATCTGGGCAAGATAGTAGGGTCCGAGTGCCCATTGGTATCGATTGATTGCAGGAAAATCGGGCCAGAACCACTCGAAAGAAAAACCCGAAAGCCACAAAATCAAAAAAACAGCAGAGATAATGTAAACGCAATACGATAAAAAAAGCGAGTCCGAAATTACAAGTGACAGACAGAAGTTATAAAACAACATGATCAGCAAGATCCCAATCACTGCCATCGAAACGAGCTCAGATTTTCGGCTTTCCGAACTGATAGCCGGACCGCTTCCCAACGACATGCGTAATAATATCGGTGGCTTCGATTCCGCTTTGATTGAACCATACACGACCATAGGAATGTTGGCTCTATCATTCTCCAATTTGAGGATGTATCGATTGAAGGGAAGAGACCTCGTGCGAACCGGGAAAAAAAATCCGGTGGAAGCACCCTGCCAGTCCCCGGACTTTTCTTTCGAATAAACAGTAATCTCTTCAAAAAAGATTTCCGGAAAACTCAGGAACAGCGGTTCATTCAGCTGGTTTTGGATAATGAGTCGGAACCAAATTGTCCCATCGGTGCCTGTGAGGTTAGGCACCTGCTCCGTGGGAGAACGAAATGCACCCTGAGCATAAATTTTTTCGATTTCGCGTATGCCTCGTGTCCCGGTTGAATCAATAAACAGCTCAACGCGATGCTGCACTTCAACAACGTGGTCGCGCGAGCCAACAATCACAGGCTGTTGCGCATAGGTATATTGCAGCACCAGCGCCAGAAAACAGCAAACGATGACAACGCGCGAAAACATAAGCAGTGAATAGAAATTGCTCTGTCAGTTTTTGTATGCGAGAGCCTCAAGTGTCTTTGAGATTTTCAGGTTTTGGTTTGCGATCGAGTTGCTGTTCAACTCAAACTTCAGGTTGTTATGATCTGACAGGAAACTAATGCCTGCGCCTTTTTCAACAAGTCCGGGTTTGTCAGAGACAAGTAACACCGGTTTTCCTTTCACTGCGGTCAGAATAGTAGCGATCTGATTGCTTTTTTGCTCCGGCACAAAAAGGATGTGAATGTCACTTCCCAGGGTTGCTTCGGATATCTCAACCACGCGGATATTCTTGTCTCCGGCTTTTTTTACTTCGCCCATCTTCTGTAGTTCTTCCAGGATAGGCGACTTTCCGAATACACCAATAACGAAATCGTCCTTGATTGAGCCGTCTGGCCACTGGATGTACTTCGTAAAATTATAGACAAATAGCGTGTACGCCTTGTAGTTGGAAACTTGCGCGGTGGCGTCATGGATGGCAACGCCCGATAGTAGAATTACCAACAGGGCTGCAAATCGGTTCATTGTTGTTTTCATCTCGTGGGATTTTTTTGGGATTATACATCTGCCTCTTGTAACCATTCGATGGCGTCTTGCTGGTTCGCAAAAAACTGCTGCACATGATTCTTGCGGCCAAGGCTTCGATCGAAATTCACAACACGGAGTTTCAGGAAGACTTCACTGGACAAAACCACGGCATGGAAAAATCGTCCGTGACGCGCTGTGTAGTTGGCGAGCTGGTGTTCCGCAAATGCTTCAGCCGTCTCAGACAATCTTTCCTCGAGGCGGATATCACTCAATAATTTGCGGATATCATTCTCGTGGCAACATTGAAGAATGGTTGTGTAGCCGTGTTTGTACACATCTTCGCCAGGCGAGCCCGTCCAGTTGGCTACCAGGTGTCGACACGGCACATTCTTAAACTCAATTTTCAAATACTTCGAATCGAATAAGACCATCTGTTATGATTACCAGTTAAAGGTAAATCGCCCAATGTTTCGACATTATTCAACCACGTTCAAAAGGTGTTGTGTTAAGTCCCTTGGAAAAGGGGGTGTGACAGGTTACCTGCGTTCGCAGGTTGTAAACACCAAAATCGGGAGTAGTAAGATGGAAAGTAAAAAATACAGGCACTGCGCGGTCTTCAACATTCACAAAACAAAAAAGCCACCACAACTTTCGCTGCAGTAGCCTCGCTCCTCCTCTAGCTTTGATCTATCCCGCTCCAGCGGGACTGATTAACAGTCGCCCTAAGCGTGTAGCCACTGAGCAGGTCTCAACATTCACAAAAACAAAAAAGCCACTACAACTTTCGCTGCAGTGGCCTCGCTCCTCCTCTAGCTTTGATCTATCCCGCTCCAGCGCGACTGATTAACAGCTAAGGAGTGACGGAAATTTCACCAGCAATTATTACTTCAATAAATTGTCCGCTTTTCTTTTCCTTGATTTTACGCTCTAACCGCATAGCCGATTTCTTATCGGGACAGGTAATCTGCTTCTTTAATTCCCATGGAATTCCACATGCCGTAAACTTCCGACTCTCGATGGGATTATTGTGGTACTTGAGACGAATTTCGACACTCTCACTGAAGCCGACATAAAATTTGTCGAGGGAAGCAGAGTATAAGATGTAAACAGTGTAAGTCACAGAATATATAACTTTCGCTGCAGTGGCCTCGCTCCTGCTCTAGGGCTTGAACCTATCCCACTCCTGCGGGACTGATTAACAGTCACCTAAACGTGTAGCCACTGCACGCGCTTTCAACACTCACAAACAAAAAAGCCACTACAACTTTCGCTGCAGTGGCTTCGCTCCTCCTCTAGGGCTTGAACCTATCCCGCTCCCGCGGGACTGATTAACAGCTAAGGAGTGACGGAAATTTCACCAGCAATTATTGCTTCAATAAATTGTCGGCTTTTCTTATCCTTGATTTTACGCTCTAACCGCATAGCCGATTTCTTATCGGGACAGGTAATCTGCTTCTTTAATTCCCATGGAATTCCACGTGCCGTAAACTTCCGACTCTCGATGGGATTATTGTGGTACTTGAGACGAATTTCGACACTCTCACTGAAGCCGACATAAAATTTGTCGAGGGAAGCAGAGTATAAGATGTAAACGGTGTAAGTCACAGAATATATAACTTTCGCTGCAGTGGCCTCGCTCCTCCTCTAGGGCTTGAACCTATCCCACTCCTGCGGGACTGATTAACAGTCACCTAAACGTGAGCCACTGCACGCGCTTTCAACACTCACAAACAAAAAAGCCACTACAACTTTCGCTGCAGTGGCTTCGCTCCTCCTCTAGGGCTTGAACCTAGGACCCCCTGATTAACAGTCAGGTGCTCTAACCAGCTGAGCTAAGGAGGAATTTCCCTTTTTTTGAGGTTTCCCTTCAAATTTGGGACTGCAATATTAAGAACTCTGCTATCAATTATCCAAACCCCAAAACGAATTATTTCCGCAAGAAATTCATGCAATTGTCAGCAAAACCTTTGTTTGCTGTTGCCCGTTAAGTAGCTTTGTGATTCAAAGTACTTTCAGATGAAAGATATTAAAGAGTACGAAAAAGACCTTGCCTCCATCCGCTCGATGATGGAGCGCTCTGTAAAATTTATCTCGCTGAGCGGATTATCGGGCGTGCTCGCTGGCGTGTATGCACTCATTGGTGCCACTTCAGCCTATTTCATTGCCCAATATCCCGTTTCGCCTTTTCGCTATCGAATCTATTCTGTGCAACAACCCGATGTGCTCATGAAGCTCATCGCAGTAGCGGTTGCCGTGCTGGTAGCATCTGTCGCTACGGGCGTTATTTTCAGCAACCAAAAAGCGAAAAGACATTCGGTCAATGTGTGGAACACCGCCAGCAAGCAATTGGTTTTCAATATGGCTGTCCCGTTGGTTAGTGGTGGCATCTTTATTATCATTATGCTGGCAAACGGCCATTTAGGACTTGCTGCTCCCGCCACGCTCATTTTCTATGGGCTGGCATTGATTAACGCAAGCGCAAACACATATGTGGATATTCGGAATCTTGGCTTTTGTGAGATCGTGCTCGGACTCATTTCCGCAGCCATGCCGGGGTATGGACTCTTATTTTGGGCAATTGGATTTGGTGTGTTGCACATTGTGTATGGCTTAATCTTGTATAATAAGTACGATCGGTGAAAAATCCATTCGATAATTTAGATAAGGTATTGGAACACCGGCTGCGACTTCAAATTATGTCGGTGCTGGTGACGAATGATGTGTTTGATTTTAATGCGCTAAAAGAAACACTCAACGTCACCGATGGAAACCTGGCGTCTCATATTAAAGCGCTGGAAAAGGAAAAATACATTTCGGTTACGAAATCGTTTGTCGACCGCAAACCAAACACGAAGTATAAGATCACCGAACGTGGAAAAACATCCTTCAAAAAACATCTCGATGCTCTCGAAGCGGTCATAAAACAACAAAAGTAATTTTTTTTATATGTTCACTTTCAATTTCAAAGTACTTTTAAAACATGCAAACCGCGCGTTTGGGCTCTCAACGCTCGTATGGTTCGCTACGTCTGTGATCGGGACGGTAGCTCTCGCTCCCACTGAAGTCATCGGACTTCCCTTCTATCAAATCCTTATTCTCAGTCTTGCGTTCTCAACGCCATCGTTCCTGGTGATTACTCCTTCCCTATGGATTCAACCCGCGTTCCCCACCAGGTTTTCAAAATTCCTTTACACAATTTCTGTTGCGCTGCTCGCGTGCCTTGCAGTTGTTTTGTTCTTTCTCTTTGTCACGAAAGGATATCCGCTCGATAAGAATCTGAAAATCTTCATCCTCATGCCCTATGCGCTGACGGCCCTCATAATTGTGCCGTTGGCCATGTATCACTTCACTAAATCCCATAATAAAACCAATCCTTAAAATAACTTTATGGAAACCATTGACACACCTTCACAAACTATTCTCGAGCGATTTAACGAGTGGATCCAGGAATCGATCATGGTCAAATTATTTTCAATTGGATTCCTCATCCTGATCCTGCTGATTCCTACCGCATGGATAGATGACCTGATTTACGAGCGCCAGCAGCGAGCGGATGAAGTCATTCAAGAAGTCGCGGACAAGTGGTCAGCATCCCAAAAAATTTCCGGGCCAATCCTGGTTATTCCGTTTCTCAAGGAAGACATAATCAACCATAGTAACGATGGAAAAGAGGTTCGTCATAAGCTTGAAAAGGCGTTCTTCCTCCCGGAGAATCTTGACATCACGGGTGAGGTGAGCCCGGAAACGCTGCACCGTGGCATCTTTGATGCGGTGGTCTATCAATCCTCATTAAAAATCAACGCGACCTTTGCCAAGCCAGATGTTACCTTCATCCCAACTTCAGAGGCGAACATTCTCTGGAAAGATGCCTACATGATTTTCGGAATCAGCGATCTTCGTGGTATCAGCGACAACCCGGCATTCGTGTCAGGCGACACCGCGCTCACTGCCGAGCCTTCGAACAACATCGGTGTCAGAACCCGCAACGAACAGCTTGAAACGTTCAGCCAACCCTACAATGATGCGCCCGCGTCTTCAACCTTATCGTCCAATGGAATTATAACCAAGCTGAATTGGGCCGGCCCGGAGAGTTTTCAGGGCCGTCTGAATGTGAAGCTGAACCTGAAAGGCAGCCGCAGACTGGATTTTGTTCCGACCGGAAAAACCACTACCGTGAACCTATCAGGAAATTGGCCGGATCCGAGTTTTGACGGAGAATTCCTTCCGGTGAAACGTGAGATCACAGAATCAAGCTTCGCTGCCACATGGAAGGTCCTGCACTTTAATCGCCCGTTCTCGCAGCATTGGACCGAATCGAATCAAGCGTTGAGTGGTGCCGACTTCGGCCTGAAGCTGTTGGTACCTGTTGACCAATACCAAAAAAGCATCCGAACATCCAAGTACGGTGTACTGATCATCCTGCTCACATTCATGGCTTTGTTCCTCGTGGAGATAACGCAAAAAATCCGCATTCACCCGTTCCAGTACATTTTAATAGGGGCAGCGTTGATCATCTACTACACGCTTCTGTTAAGCTTTTCAGAACATGTGGGGTACAATATTGCCTACATCATTGCCTCGGTTGCAACAGTGATTTTGATCAGCCTGTACTCGACCACTTTTTTCCCGAGCAATAAACTCGCGATCCTCTTCAGTATCCTGCTTGCTGTTTTCTACGCATTCATTTACGTCATTATTCTTCAGCAAGATTTTTCATTGTTGCTCGGAAGCGTTGGATTATTCCTTATCATCGGAACGCTGATGTACTTCTCGCGCAAGGTGAAGTGGTATAAGGATGACAGGCTAAAGCAAAGTGTGTAGCCCTTCCCGATGACTACAAGCACCCTCTTTCTTTGATCAATTGCCGAGGGCAGACGCTCTCGGCATTTTTTTAAGACACATCTTTTTCAAAGGGAAGGATGATGGGGCAAAAAAAAGAAGCGCAACTTCACATTGCGCCTCTTATACTAGTCTTTATCAAGGAACGGATAGCGATAATCAACAGGTGGAACAAAGGTTTCTTTAATGGTTCGCAGTGACACCCAGCGGAGCAGGTTCACTTTCGCACCAGCCTTGTCGTTCGTACCGGAACCGCGCGCGCCACCAAAAGGTTGCTGACCAACAACCGCACCAGTCGGCTTATCGTTGATGTAGAAGTTTCCGGCTGAGTTTGTCAGCTTCTTTGTTGCCAGTTCAATCGCATAACGATCCTTTGCAAAGATTGAACCGGTTAACGCATATGGTGAAGTTTGGTCAACGAGCTCCAGTGTCTGCTCAAAGTTTTCGGAATGGTAAACGTAGATGGTGAGCACCGGGCCGAAGATTTCCTCACACATGGTAATGGATGACGGATCTTTGGAAACAATGACTGTCGGCTCAATGAAATAGCCTTTCGACTTATCGTATTTCCCACCCGCGATGATTTCGTTCATGGGGTTGGCCTTTGCTTTCTCGATGTAGCCGGTAATGGAATTGAAGGCTTTTTCATCGATCACTGCATTAATGAAATTGCCAAAATCTTCGACCGGCCCCATTTTGAAAGTTTTCAGATCTTCCAAAACATATTTCTTCACGTCTTCCCAAAGGTTTGAAGGAATGTAGCAACGAGATGCAGCCGAGCATTTTTGTCCCTGGTATTCAAATGCTCCACGCGAAATAGCGGTGGCAACTTCCCTGGCGTTGGCGCTCTTGTGAACCATGATGAAATCTTTTCCACCGGTTTCACCCACAATGCGAGGATACGATTTGTATTTATGAATGTTTGCACCGATCGTCTTCCACATGTTCTGGAACACACCCGTTGAACCCGTGAAGTGGATTCCGGCAAAATCTCTATGGTTGAAGATTACGTCACCGGCATCGGGTCCGCTTACGTAAACGAGATTGATAACGCCATCAGGCAAACCTGCTTCTTTGAACACTTCCATGATCACGTTAGCAGCATAGATTTGCGTGTTTGCTGGTTTCCATACCACGGTGTTTCCCATCATCGCCATGCTTGAAGGAAGATTGCCTGCGATAGCCGTGAAATTGAAAGGCGTCAACGCGAAAGTAAATCCTTCCAGCGCACGGTACTCCATTCGATTCCAGATGCCGGCCGAAGACTCGGGCTGTTCCGCGTAGATCTGCGACATGAAGTGGACGTTAAATCTCAGGAAGTCGATGAGTTCACACGCTGAATCAATTTCTGCCTGGAAAGCATTCTTCGACTGGCCCAGCATCGTGGCAGCGTTCATCTTGTAGCGGTACGGTCCGGCAAGGAGGTCAGCCGCTTTCAGGAAAATGCTAGCGCGGTGTTCCCAACTCAGGTTCACCCAAAGGTCTTTCGCGTTGAGGGCCGCCTGAATAGCTTGTTCAACGTGCGATTTGTCGCCCTCATGGAAATATCCCAACACGTGCTTATGGTCGTGGGGAGGAGAAAGCTTCTTTTTGTTCCCCGAACGGACCTCTTCCGCACCGATGTACATAGGGATGTCGATTTCGTGCGCACGTGCATCGGCAAGCGCTTTTTTCAGAAGCTGGCGCTCTTTGCTTCCAGGCGCATAGCTCAGGACAGGCTCATTTTTGGGAAATGGGACGTGAAAAAATCCTTTAGGCATTGTTGTTTAAATTAATGAGGTGACAAAGGTAATAAATCAAAGTATGTTCTGTAGTTCGGAAAGGCATGAGATCTCGTATTTCACCTGCACATCATGTGGAACTTTTTCGGGGTTAAAATAGATAGTGTCAATGGAAGCGTTTAACGCGCCACCGATATCGGTGATCAGATTGTCGCCAATCATGGCAACTTCATGCGGTTTTACATTGTGCGCTTTCATTGCGTAATCAAAGATTTGCCGCGATGGCTTTTTCGCACCTGCTTTCTGAGATGTTACGATATGATCGAAATACCGATGAAGATTGCCTGCTGCCAGCTTGAGGTTTTGAATCTCTTCGAAACCGTTTGTAACCACCGTCATAGAATAATTACTCGAAAGGTAGTCCAGTGTTTCCACCGCATGCGGAATCAATCCGCTCTTCTTCGGGCATGCATATAAGTAGTCTACGGATAACTTTTCACATAGGTCTTCATTCTCAATATCAAAGTGCGACAGGATTTGTTTGAAGCGTTCCTTGCGAATAACTTCGTTGGTGATCAATCCGCGGTCGTACAATTCCCAGAGTTGTGTATTAACTTTTTTAAACTGCTGCTGAAAGGTTTTACAGTCGAGCACACCGCTGTTCTTCAAATCATAGCTATCGAATAGTTCCTGAAGCGTTTCACAGCTGTTGCTTTCATAATCCCACAGGGTGTGATCCAGGTCGAAAAAAATTACTTTATAAGGCTTCTTCATCCAATCATTTTGCATTTTGCCAGGCCTCAATCTCACGCTTGTTTACGGCTAACTCCCGGTTGGTATATAGCGTTTGGTAGACCTGCTGGTCTTTCTGGAGTTGCTGGTCTTTTCTTAAAAACTGAAAAATCTGCTTAAGAATTTCAAAAACTTCATCTTTTATCTGATAAAACACCCAATGGTTATACCTGCGGTAGGTGACAATGCCCGAGTTCTTCAGGTAGATGAGGTGCCGCGAAGTTTTTGCCTGGGTGAAATCGAGGATCTTTTCCAGATCTGAAATACACATTTCACCGTTTATAAAAATGAGATGAAGAATGCGCAGGCGCGATTCGTCCGCACAGGCCTTAAAAATTTGCGATCCCAGGGTTAAATTGAAACTTTTAAGACGCATCTGGAATCCTTTAAATTAAGGCCCAAAGTTATGAATTAGGCTGGCATTGGTCGTATATTTATATTTAGCAATTAAATGTGGGCTCTGTGAAAGATTTGAAATACAAATACCTGGTAATCACCGTTCTGGCGCTGGTTTGCACGATCGGTTTTACGAATAAAGCTGAAGCTCAGCAACAAAAAAGAGCCATTCAGCTGTCAGGTATTGTTATGGATACAGTGGCTGGCCCGCTACCTGGCGTTCACGTTTATATTCCAAAGGCTGGTCGTGGTGTTACTACGAATGCGGTCGGATTTTTCTCCCTAGTCGTGCTTCCGGGCGACAGCCTGGTGATCAGCTCGGTTGGGTACAAGCGCAGGCATTATATTGTTGAACCTTCCCCTAAGGAATTTGTGACCATAATCGTTCCGATGGTTGAGGACGTGACTTACCTCAAAGAAGTTGTTATTGTTCCCTATCCGACCGAAGAGGTGTTCAAAGAAGCGGTTCTCGCCCTGAATCTCCCACCAGACAAAGCTATCGATGACAAGAACATGAACCAGGAGCTCCTGGCGCTGATGCTGAAGACTACACCGATGGATGGAACCATGAATCAACGTTATGCTTTGAACCAGTGGGCCTCAACACAAAATGACCGTTTTCAGCCCGTTACCAACCCGTTCCTCAATCCGTTCAACTGGGTTAAATTCTTCAATGGTTTGAAGAAGGATAAAAAGAAGTAGCGATTCTCTGCTTTCCTGATATTTACCAATTGTTTATTATTGCGATCCAATTCTTGTTGGTCGATCGAGGTGTAGCGCAGCCCGGTTAGCGCACCACGTTAGGGACGTGGGGGTCGGATGTTCGAATCATCTCACCTCGACTTTAGAATAGTATAACGAATGTTCTTTGAGGTGTACCCCGACATGGTCGGGGCCGGTTAGCACAATCTCGATAGTAATCGGTGATCACTTGACCCGACTTCTACGTTGGTGTTCTTATTTTCTTACGTGAATCCCAACTGACACCCTTCCTGTCATCTAAAAAAAGTGAAACAGAATTGTCTTCAGGAACCGCAGAATCGCCTGCATTGTCGTGTTGTTTACCGGCTCAATCCATTTTACTGTCGCTTCTTTCGCCTTCCTTTTCCGGCCTTTTTTATTCTTTCCCATTGGCGTTGCTGTCTATTGTAGCAAAACAAATTTCGAAAAGCTATCATCAACCCCACGAAAAACGGGCTGCAAGTTTGTCGGGATTTGCATGTCAGATTTGAAATGAGTCATCGTCTGTCAATGACAAGAATTTCTTTTTTTAAATGCCCGACATAAATTGTCGAAGCAACATTGAACTTAACCGAAGTTTTCCCGACTCCATATGGAACGCCTGCCAGTATCTTCCTCTATGGCCAAATCGATAGGTCACGACCCGTTTCAATCCATTCTTGAAATCGAATTTACATCCGGAGAGGTATGGCAGTTCCTTAACGTGCCGCACGATGTGTACAAGGAAATGTTGACCTTTTCCATCGGAAGGTATTTTCACGCGTTTATTCGCGGGAAGTATGAAGAGAGAAGAGTCAACTGAGGCGTCAAATGCCAAAGGCCAAATACCAAGATCCAAAGACCAGGATCCAAAAAAGAAGCTCAGCCCCATGAGAACACTCTTGAACTTCAATCGCCATTGCAACCAGGTTCTGGCGTGTGAGTGGTAAGTATTTAATCTTGGTTTTTGGGATTAGACTTTCGGACTTCGATTCGTCTTTCAGTCGCTATAGCAAAACGAGCGGCTTCACGCGATTAATTGAATCAACCATCGCACGATCTTTCTTGTATAAGTCCTTGTAAAACTTAACGGTGTCACCTTCCTGCTCGACCGTGAAGTAATTCAAGTGCACGGGAATTGGTCTTACGATTTTGACTTCAAGTCGTTTCTGCACCATCAGGTATTGCTCAAGATCGGCCGCATCAACGTATGTGTCGTCATCCTTCGCCAGGTATTTCGCGAGGTCAACGGCTTTCTGAACGCGAATACATCCATGACTGAGCGCACGGTCCGATTTCGCAAAAAGTCTGCGGGCATTCGTATCGTGCAGGTAAACACCATAATTGTTCGGAAACACAAACTTGATCACGCCCATCGTATTTTCGGATCCCTCACGCTGGCGCAAAACGTACGGAAAATTTTCGGGCGTATACTTCTTCCAGTCAACAGCAGAATTCTTGATTACTTTGCCTTTCGAGTCGATTACCTGGTAGTTGTGCTTGCGCAGGTAATTGGTATCCGCCTGCACGGAGGGAAGAATTTCTTTGAGGATGCTGCGAGGAACGTGCCAGTAAGGATAAATAATAAACGACTGCACAACACTCTTGATATTCGGTGTAGGGGTCTCGGGCTTGCCGATGATGACCCGCGACTGCATGATAATAGAATCGTCTTCAACAACTTTCAATTGGAAAGAAGGAACATTCACGGCAATGTATCGCTTCGGAATTGGTGGTTCCCATCGCCACCGCTCCATTGAGGCAATAAGCTGATCTCTGCGCCTGGCGACCGTAGTGTCTTGTAGGTTCTGTTGAAGAATTTTAACCAGTGAATTTTTGATCACCGAATATTCCGGGTTCTGAGGCTCCCGACTTCGAAGTAACGCAGTTATGGAATGAGTCGCCAACGCGGACTTTAAGGCCTCCCTTGCATCGGTCAGCTCGAGCGAATCCAGTTTTATCCGAGCGAACGTTTTTTTCTCAACGCGGCCATTCTTCAGGTGATACCATAACGTGATAAAGGAATCCGTGAGGAGCGCATCGATGGCTGCTGCGTTTTGGTGATCGAATTTATCGCGCATTAGCGTATTGATGCGTGTGGAGTGATAATCTTCGGCCACAAGACCAAGCTCTTCTGAACGATTGATAAACCGAACAAGGCTATCAGCATCCGCCTTAACAGCAAATGAATCCATCCACACCATGGTAAACTGGCTCATCTCGTAAAACTTTTGAACTGAAGTTTGTGCGTTCAGCGGCAGCGAGCGAATATCATTCAATTTAAGGGTGAGGGGCACCGCGCTTTGTCGAAGAGGCTCGCTCGCAACAGGAGGTTTTGTCGCAGTTGTACATGCCGCCACCGCGATCGCCAGAATGATTACGCCAAGGGAAAGTCTCACCATACAAATATACGAAGTACGAAAATCTATACCGAGCCGCCCGACTGCCATAACGCCTACGTGAACTGCCAAAAATGCTTCAATTTGAAGCTCAAAAGCACACTTGTCGGCTGATGCGGAAAATTATTGTATTCGCTTTTGCGCCAATTTGTCTTTGAATACATTGGAAAAAATTGCTTTTACATCATGGACAAGTTTTTGAGCCATATGGCCAAATTCTTTCATATGGATGCATTTTCAAAAATGATAATTGAGGCCGTAGATAAGATCAAGAATGCGGTTGTTAAGATTGACGTTTATAAAACAGTGAAAGGTAAACTCCGGCCCGCAGGCTCGGGTTCCGGTTTCATTTTTTCTTCCGATGGGCTGGTTTTTACCAACAGCCACGTAGTGCACGGTGCCGAGCGCATTATGGTGAGTTTGTTAAATGAAAATGAAATTGAGGCAACGCTTATTGGCGAAGACCCGGACACAGACCTCGCTATTCTGAAAATTTACGCGGATGGATACTCGGTTGCAAAGTTAGGCGATGCGGGAGATTTGCAGATCGGTCAATTTGTTATTGCTATCGGAAATCCGTTTGGCTACCAGCACACCGTTACGGCCGGAGTGGTAAGTGCGCTAGGGCGATCGTTGCGTACGCAATCAGGTCATCTCGTAGACAATGTTATTCAGTCGGATGCCGCGTTGAATCCCGGAAATTCCGGAGGGCCAATGATCAACACAGACGGAGAGGTGGTAGGTGTGAACACAGCGATCATCAATGGAGCGCAGGGGCTAAGTTTTTCCGTTGACATCAATACAGCAAAGGAAATCGCCACTCAGCTGATTCGCGATGGTAAAGTATTCAAAGGTTACCTTGGCGTAGCTATGCAGGAGGTTCCTATCACACCAAAAATTTTAAGACACTACCACCTGCCGAACCGAAAGGGGCTGTTTGTTGTGAGCATAGAAAAAGACTCGCCTGCCTCACTTTCGCAACTGCAGGAAGGTGATATAATCGTATCATTTAACGGTAAGCCGGTCAATTCGCTGCATGAGCTCTTCAAAGAGCTGACACGAAAAGATATTCTCAGCGCGATAGATATTTCAGTGATTCGTCACACAGAGCTGCTTCATTTCACGATTTTTCCCGCTGTGCGAAAAGAACGTGTGAAGTAGGCAGAGCTTCACTGGGTTCGGTAATGAAATCCACGACTTCCTTCACCACCGTTGTCGACCGGAGATTGTGACCGAACCCTTTTGTGGTGATCAGTCGCGACCGTTCCCACGCCTTATGCAACGGAATTGAATAGTGGTAGGGCGCTTCATCATCGTCCTCATCATGAATGATCAGCCCCTTTACATTTACGCTGTCAATGAATCGCCTGGTTGAGAAGTAGTCGGGTGTGACTTCGTATCGGCTTGCAAAATGGTCCAGCACGAGGTTCAACGTCCTGGAATTAAGCCTCAGCGTTTTCTGGAAAACGGAAATAAAATCACTTGCTTCACCTGGTGGGGCAAGCAGCACCAGCTGATTGACCTGGAGCAATGGATATTTATGAAATGTGTGAAGCAACGAAAAACCGCCAAGGGAGTGGCCGACCACGCTATGGAAAGGTCCGTTGTCACGAATGAAGTTTTCTATCAACGAGCTGTATAGTGGCACCGAGAGAAAACTTCCTGACGACAGGCCATGGCCGGGAGCATCGATTGAATAAATGGTGAACTCATCGCTTTTCAACGCTTCAATGTATGGCTTCCACCGATACGTGTGGCTCTGCCATCCATGAAGAAAGAGAATCTTCTTCTTCCCGGTCCCCCAGCGGTAAGCCTGAATCTTTTCATCTTCATGATCGACCGTGATTTTCTCAGCGGTGTTAAAGAATTGTTTTTGTTTTTCGTTTACCGGAACGCGGAACGGTTTGCAAAAAAGGAGAAATCCATGTTCTGCAGCCTTTGCAGGCGAAACCAATGCAAGGGTGTTCAGGTAAAGCCCATAAAGTCGAATGATCAGATTTTTCATAAGCGTATCATTTTTATTTAGGTACCGATCGGTATCTTCGTGTATAAAAAAATTTAGAGTTCGATTTCCTTCAATTGCCGGTCCAGGAAGGCAGTAATCCTCCGGATGTCATCGTTGTTGCCCTTAAGCTTGCTCATCATAATGGCGCCTTCGAGCGAGGCAATGACCACCGCTGCGAACCCATCGACATCCGTATTTTTTTTCAGCTGCTGAAAGCGGATGCCGTTCCTCAAGATGGTAGCGACTGACTCGCGCAAAATTTCGAGCACTTTCACAGCCTCCTTGCGCAACACCGGATGAGCGTCATCTGCTTCGATTGCCGCGTTCAGCAATGGGCATCCCCCTTTTAACTCCGGCTTCGTAACATAACTATCGAAGAAACGAAAGATGGCGCGCAGTTTTTCACCTGCTGTTTTTGCACCCTTTATTTTTTCCCGCAGCTTTAAAAACATGATGGAAGAAAGGTGATACAGCGTTTCGCGCTCGAGATCCTCTTTATTCTTAAAATGCCGGTAGATAGCACCCTTGGTAAGGCCTGTCGCATCTGTTATATCACTAATGGATGTAGCCTTATAACCCTGTGTATTAAATAAAACACCGGATTTTAGCAAAATTTTCTCTTTTGTAACGTCAGGATTGCGCATCAGGCTACGAAGATACCAATCGGTATCTTAAAATCCAAATGCCGTGGCGTATGATGGCGCGAAGCGAACGAATAGTAAAGTGCTGCTTAATTAATCGAGGGGTGCGGCCGCTGCGGGCGTCCACGTACCAGCGGTTTTGAATCCTTGCCTGGCATCAGTTTTTTACCCACGTTAGCACGGCACCTGGGGGCAGTGTTCACAAACAAAACAGCAAAACAATGTCAGAACTTAAATTAAAAGGCGCCTGGAATGAGATGAAGGGTAAGCTCAAGCAAAAGTATGGTCAACTCACGGACGATGATTTGACTTTTGCTGAAGGAAAAGAAGATGAATTGTACGGCCGTTTGCAACAACGTCTGGGCAAAACAAAAGAGGAGATTCGTAACGAGATCGAAAAACTTTAATCCGTTATCGGTTTCTCTTGCTTTCTCCGTGTGTGTTGATGCACATGGAGAAAGCATTTTTATTTTACCTGGTTCTCGCTATTTTCGGACATGAACCTGCGTTACCTTTCCCTACTTCTTCTTTGCTTTTCTAGCTGCATTTCGTTTGGTCAAATCGCGCTTGATAGTTTGCTTCCCGTTCGCGGGTTCTGCATTGCAGCGCCAGTGCCTTCACAACTTGATCCGTTTGTTTCCTTTATCGAAAAAGAGTTAGCTCCCAGAAAAGTAAATACCCTCATCCTTCGCGTTGACTACAATTATCAATTCCAGTCACATCCCGAGTTGCGCGACAGTATTGTCTTATCAAAAGCAGACGTAAAAAAACTGGTGGCCACCTGCAGAAAATACAAAATCAATCTCATCCCGCAGATTAACCTTCTCGGTCACCAGTCGTGGGCGTCAAAGACAAACAACCTGTTGCTGAAATATCCGCAATTTGATGAGACACCCCATGTGAAGATGCCGGCAAAATACGAATGGCCGAATGAGGACGGCTTGTATTGCAAGAGTTATTGTCCGAACCATCCTGACGTTCACAAAGTCGTTTTCGCTTTAGTGGACGAGATTTGCGATGTATTTGAAGCTACTGCTTTTCATGCAGGGATGGATGAGGTGTTTTACATTGGAGACGACAAATGCCCACGCTGCAGCGGAGGCGATAAAGCCGAACTTTTTGCACAAGAGGTAAACCGAGTTTCATCTCACCTGGCAGAAAAAAATCGCTTACTATGGATCTGGGGCGATCGTATGATCGATGGAAAGACCACAGGCCTGGGAATGTGGGAAGCGAGCATGAACAGCACCCACCGTTCAATTGACATGGTTTCAAAAAATGTTGTGATTTGCGACTGGCATTATGAGCGTGCGGACAAAACTGCTGTTCTCTTTGCAGCAAAAGGTTTCAATGTAATCACATGTCCATGGAGAAATCCTTCTGTTGCTGTTTCACAGCTCCACGACATGATCAATTTCCGGGAAACGTCAACGCCCCAAATGAAAGCAAGGTTTCAGGGTGTAATGCAAACCGTCTGGTCGGACACCAAAAGTTTTATTGACGGCTTCTATGGCAAGTCAAAAAATCCAGGGGAGGTCAACACAGCGTGGAACTGCTTCAGGCAATTGTTCGATGGTATCGCTCACCTGAAGTAAATTCTTCGGCTGACTGTTTTAGCGAAAACCAAAAATCAGTGAGTGTCCGTTACATCAAACTACGTATTGGCACTACGCAAAAGTACTGAATTCCATTTTCTCCGATTACTTTCCACTCATCAGGCGGTATATTCGTTCACAGTATTTTATTTCCCCCGATAGAATTTCATGACTTCGATCTTGCATTCACAGCTCAAAAAAGAAGCCGTTACGGTATCCCTTCTTCCTACGCTGAAGTTTGTAGCGATCGGTATAATCTGGATTGTGTTGTCAGACCTTGCGCTATTTTTGTCGCAGGCTTCGGTTTCCACGCACTTTCCAATTTTTCACCTTGAGGTGTTGAAAGGAACTCTGTTTGTGCTTGCGATGGGCGTCTTCTTTTTCATGATGCAGCGCAAAAATGACTCTGTGCATCGTGAAATTGCCGAGCTTGACCTGTTTCAAAGGAATCCGCAGGCCATGATGATCTACAACCTGCAAACCATGCAATTTCTTGATGTGAACGAGGCTGCGGTAGGCGTTTACGGATACACGCGTGCCGAATTCCTTTCCATGAAAATCTGTGACATCCGTCTGAAAGAAGAGCTACCAACTCTCATTAAAGCCATTGAACAATTACAGAACGGGTTTCGATTCATTGGAGATTCGCGTCACATCCACAAGAACGGATCGATTGTGCACACCGAGGTGTCGGCTTATTCGATCACCTATAAGAAGCAGCATGCAGGTTTGATCATGGCCATCGATATCTCGAATCAAAAAAAGGCTGAACAGGCTTTGATCGAAGCTACCAAGTTGCACGAGCAGCAAATGCATGCCAAGCTGTATGAGGTTGCATTATTCAACAAAGAATTGCAGGTGCGCATCCGTGAGATCAACGCCAATAACGATGAACTCATTGAAGTTAATAAACTTCTCCAGCATGCGAGCCGGAATTCGGTCGCGCGCTATGAGGCAAAAGTGTTGCGGATGCAACAATTGATGACCGAGGCCCTTGAAAACATGTCGGAGGCATTTTGGATTATTGACTTGAAAACTGCAGAGGCCACATTCGCGAGCGCGGGAGCGCTATCATATTTTGGATGCTCCCGAAAATGCCTGGTGGACCGACCGAACTTATGGGAATCGTTCGTACACTCAAAGGACAAGAAGCGGATCAAGGAAGAGATGCTTCAACTTAATGATCATGACGAACTTGAGATTCAGTACCTGCACCAGGACGGCATAACAAGGATTTCACAAAAAATTCGGTTGATCAGGGATGAAGATGAGGCTGTAGAGAAGATTATGTGTGCAGTCCGCATCCCTGAGTCCCCTACCGAGGACTTATTTTCGATGACAACGAAAAATGAAAGTTCGTGGAGAATATCGGAGTCGAACCGATGACCTCTTCCATGCCATGGAAGCGCTCTAGCCAGCTGAGCTAATCCCCCTTTTGTTTTTCAACCCATCTGAACTTGATCGCCTTCCCGACTCGTGTCGGGAAGCTTTCGTTAGCTGAGTTAAAATCCACTTGTTTTTGAATCAACTTAGCGAACCAAGCCAATCCTTTGCGATGCCAAATATAATGCGCGGGATGGAATCGCCAAATCATTGATGAAGCAAAGACCAAACGTTCTTAAAAGTTTGTTTTTGCAGATTTAGCCGTTGCAAGCCCGCGAATTAGACGAATTCTTGCCGGATCGACCGTTCGCAACTTAAATTCCGATCCGGCATCCGACCCCATTCCCGCAATTTGCTGATTTCTGAATTGCATGGCGCTTTCGCGATAAGTCGCGGCTGAAAAATGGATTTCTTTGGCTCCGGTTTTGGATACAATTTCCTCAACGGTATTCTCATTCACGCCCGAACCGGGCATGATTGCGATACGGCCGTTTGCTTTTTTGATGAGATCACCAATCAACGAAACTCCTTTGACCGCCTGCGCCTGCTGACCGGCCGTAAGGATTCGATCGAAGCCGGCTTCAATGCAATCTTCCAGTGCTTCAAACGGATCGCGCGTCATATCAAAGGCGCGGTGGCAAGTCACTTTCAGCGGACGAGCCTTCCCGATCAGCTCCTTACAGCGCTTAACATCGATCCGCCCTTCCGGAGTAACAATGCCAAGCACAACACCATCAACACTCAATTTCTGGCATTGTGATATATCACGTTTCATCGCGTGGAATTCGTAATTGGAGTAATGAAAGTCTCCGCCCCGTGGACGAATCATTACAAACACATCGATCGATAAATTTTGCCGAACAAGTTCGATTGTTCCATAAGAAGGAGTTGTTCCGCCTTCACCCGGATTTTCGCAAAGTTCGATACGGTCAGCGCCACCCTCCTGAGCTTTCAGCGCAGACTCAATGTTGTAAACGACAATTTCAACGGTCATTCAAAAATTGCTTTTGGAATCAAACAGTTTGTTTCCAGTTTGATCGTGGACGGCAAACGTAAAACCTTTTTGCAGACAATAGGCACCGTAGTCGCCATTTTTATTGAGTGCCAGAAATCCCACCTGGATGTTTTTAGCTTTATCAGGATTCTTTTTCAAAATTCGCGACACCGCTTCTTTACATGCTTCTTCCGGAGAGCGGCCCTGCCGCATGAGTTCGACCACCAGGTGGCAGCCTACTATCCGGATCACTTCTTCACCAACTCCCGTTGACGTTGCCGCACCAATTTCATTATCAACATACAAGCCAGCTCCAATGATTGGCGAATCACCTACCCTGCCGTGCATCTTGTAGGCCATGCCGCTTGTAGTGCACGCACCCGACAAATTTCCGTTGACGTCTAGGGCAATGATTCCGATGGTGTCGTGATTTTCAATATTCACGATGGGTTTGTACTCTGACTTCTTCGTCCACTCCTTCCAGGCTTTTTCGGAGCCGGGTGTGAGCAACTTCATTTTTTTGAAACCATTGTCTAGCGCAAATTTCAATGCTCCATCGCCTACGAGCATGACGTGCGGTGTCTTTTCCATTACCAATCGCGCCACAGAGATTGGGTGCATGATATGCTCGAGAAACGCCACTGATCCACAATTTCCGTTTTCATCCATGATGCAGGCATCAAGCGTTACGTGTCCATCGCGATCAGGCAATCCGCCATAACCAACACTTGTTTCGGTCGGATCTGCTTCAGGAACTCTCGCACCAGCCTCCACGGCATCCAGTGCGCGTCCACCTTTCGACAGCACTTTCCAGGCTTCTACATTAGCTGCCATACCGAAATTCCAGGTTGAAAGGACGATTGGCTTTGAAGCAACTGGCGAAGCGATGCCCTTTGTGGCCGATAGCGCGGCTGCCGAAAGGGCCGAAAGTTTGAGGAAGTGTCTGCGGATCATGGGACAGATTTAGATTTGAGATTCGAAATTTTAGATTTTACACCAACCGACACAAGTTACGGTTCCCGATCCAAATACTAAAGTATTATTGTAAGACATGGAATTGAATCCATGGCAACAATCTAAAATCTTAATTCTACATCTTAAATTAATCTATCACCCTCCTTGCCCCACGAAAGCGCTTCTGGTAATATTCAGCGTAGATGTTGGTCTCAACTACGCCTAGAGAGGATGACGCATGAATAAATTTCACGTTGTCTTTCCCTTTCACCTCGGTGACAAGGCCAACATGGGTAATCTGGCGTTTCTTTTTTCCCGTGGCAAAGAAAACAAGATCGCCTGGTTCGAGGTCGTTCATGTCCACCTCCTTGCCCATCTTGCTTTGATCAGAAGAGCTTCTCGGAAGTTCAATATTGATTGCTTTGAAGGAATTCATCAGCAGACCGGAACAGTCCATTCCGTTTCGTGTTGTTCCGCCATATTTATAAGGCGTGCCGGTATAGCTACGCGCAACCGATACTACTTTTTCGACATTTGCTTCCTTCACGGACATCTTTTTGCTTGACCCACACGATACAAGCAAGACGAGGATTGACAGAATTATCGGTAAAAGAAGCTTCGGCAAGATATACAGCTTAAAAAATAGCTTCATACAACAGCTTAAAAAGTATTCAAATATATTGAAATCATTTGAGGGTTGGAAGTCCCTTTTCTGTAGTACGCAAATTGTGCTTCGCTTCTTCATTCCATCATCGCACGTCCTATATCTAACGCAAAAATAAAGGTATCGATGTGAAATTGCCGCTACACCTGAAGGATGAAAAGACCGTTTATCGATTGAGAACTTTGCCAAAATGCAAATGTCGAACATTCAATGTCGAATGTCCAATGCCGAAGTGAGGACTGAACTAAACTTCGATATTTGACATTGAATGTTGAATGTTGGACATTAGTATGAACAGACTAGTGCATCAATTCAACTCTTAAGCGCTTTGCAGCTCGATTCGGGATTTTGTATTTTCAACATCACAAATCTAAACACCAATGATAAAAAAATTTATTGCGCCTCTTGCAGCAAGTCTGCTAGTATTCGCTTCGTGTCAGTCAACAAAAACCGAAGACACGCCCACCCAGGATACCACCAACGTTGCGTCCGCTGAGCCGGCTGAGACTGGACTGAATCAGTTGACGGAAGCTCAAAAAGCAGAAGGCTGGAAAGTTTTGTTCGATGGGCAGAGCACCAGTGGATTCAGATTTTATAAAAATAAGGAGAATAACAGTTGGGAAGTGGTTGACGGCACGCTGCACGCCAAGCCAAACGGTGCAGGTGCTGATAAACGTGCAGACCTCGTGACGGTTGACCAATACGAAAATTTTGAACTCATGTTCGACTGGAGGGTACCTGCGGCAGGGAACAGTGGTGTGATGTTTCGCGTGACTGAAGAAAATGATGCGCCATATTTATCCGGGCCAGAGTACCAGGTTATTGATGACAAAGGCTGGCCTGGCGATCCACTGAAACAAACCCAGCTTTCGGGATCAAACTACGATATGCACGCTGCCCCCGCAGACAAACCGCTGAACCCTCAAGGAGAGTGGAACTCATCAAAAATTGTGGTGAATGGAAATCATGTCGAACATTGGTTGAATGGCGCAAAGATGCTCGAGTACGAACTGAACTCAGACGAGTGGAAAAAGCTGAAAGCAGGTAGTAAGTGGAAAGACGCGAAGGGATATGGAGCATCACCTAAAGGCTTGATTGCGTTTCAGGACCATGGACAGGAAATCTGGTTTAGAAATATCTACATCAAAACTTTATAGCATTCAAATAAAACACCGAACACTCAGCATTCGATGCCGAATCTCCAGGTAACCCAACTTCGACATTCGACATTGAACGTTGAGTGTTGGACATTTTTCGGTGGCGGAAATTTGCTCTGATGCCCTGCAATTCTGATTTCTTCCATCAAACCACTAACTTGCGCGCTTAACTTCCACGAAGCGAATGTGCGGCATTACGGGGATCATGTCTTTTAACCTTGTTGGCAAGTTCAACAAGATCCATATTTCTGCTGCTACCCGCGCCATAGAGAAACGCGGCCCGGATTTCCAGGATGTTTATGCAGATGAGTGGGTGGGTCTCGGCCACCGCAGGCTTTCTATCATCGATACATCTTCCGTTGCGCATCAGCCGATGTGGGACGAATCGAAACGCTATTGTATTGTCTTCAATGGCGAGATTTTCAATTTCCAGGAAATTCGGCAGCAGCTCGAAGCAAAAGGTGTGACGTTCTTTTCACATTCCGATACGGAAGTTCTCCTTAAATTATATATCCTTGAAAAAGCCGCATGCCTTTCCAAGCTGAATGGCTTTTTCGCCTTCTGCATCTACGATAAAGTAGAACAAACTTTCTTCGTAGCGCGCGACCGCTACGGGATCAAACCTTTGCTCTTCCAGTTCGATGACAATAAGTTCATTTTCGCTTCCGAGATGAAAGCGATCCTCAACTACGGCATTGAAAAAGAAATTGATTTCGCTTCGTTAAACACATACCTCCAACTCAACTACATTCCTGCACCGTCAACGATTTTCAAGAATGTAAAAAAGCTCCTGCCGGGACATTATATACAGGTTCGCTCTGGAAGCATGGAAATCAAGAAATGGTATGAGATCCCCTACGCTTCCAGCGGCCAAGCCGCCAAAATTAATTATGACGATGCAAAAGAAAAGTTGAAATCCCTCCTGGAAGAATCAGTGAAGCGCAGGTTAGTGGCGGACGTTCCGCTGGGTGCGTTTCTCAGCGGTGGAATCGATTCATCAGTAGTAACCGCGCTGGCAAGCAAACACAAACCGGATCTTCATACATTTTCAATTGGTTTCAAAGACGAAAAGTTTTTTGATGAAACCGAATATGCGAAACTCGTAGCGAAGCATTTCAACACCAGGCATACTGTATTCTCGCTGACAAACGATGACCTCTACGCGCACGTCACAGATATTTTGAACTATATCGATGAGCCATTCGCAGATTCATCAGCGATCAATGTTTTTATTCTCAGCAAAGAGACCCGTAAATACGCAACGGTTGCGTTGTCGGGAGATGGAGCAGACGAATTGCTCGCGGGATACAATAAGCACGCGGCATTTTACCGAACGCTTCATCCGGGCCTAAAAGAAAATGCCGCAACTGCGCTGTTGCCATTGTTGAAACTATTGCCACAGTCACGGAACGGAGCCATCAGTAACAAGATCAGGCAGCTGGTGCGATTTGGAGAAGGAACAAAACTGTCACCACCAGAACGGTATTGGAGATGGGCATCTTTCGCAAGCGAAGAAGAGGCCTCTCAACTTCTGAACGAATCGGTTGGCCGGAATTTTCTGAATGACTACTTCACCAGAAAGAGCCAGTTACTGAAAGACATCCCGGTTAACTATTGTATGAACGACATCCTGCTTGCAGATGTCAATGTAGTCTTACCGAACGACATGCTGACGAAAGTAGATCTGATGAGCATGGCGCAGGGGCTTGAAGTACGCGTACCTTTCCTGGACGTCAACGTGGTAAATTTCATATTCTCCCTCCCTGCCGACTTCAAGATCAATTCCTCGTTGCGGAAGCGGATCTTGCAGGATGCGTTTCGCGATGTCCTACCCCAAGAACTCTTCAACCGACCGAAAAAAGGTTTTGAAGTTCCCCTGCTGAAATGGTTCCGGAAAGAAATGAAATCACTCATCACCGATGACCTCCTTTCAAAGAAATTCATAGAAGAACAAAATATTTTCAATTACGTTGAAATCGAAAAGTTGAAAAAGCAATTGTTTTCAAACAACCCGGGGGATGTGCATGCCAGGATTTGGGGATTGATTGTGTTTCAGTGGTGGTGGAGAAAGACAGTTTAAAATTTAAGATTTCAGATTTGAGATTTTAGATTTAGGATTGTCCTGATGATGAAGGACCTCAGGTAAAAACTCTTTCATTCGGTGAGGAAAAGTCAATTTAACGCTGTTCCAAAAAATCTAAAATCTTAGTTCTAAAATCTAAAATCATTTATGAAGTCTCTGTTAAAATCCGAAGAACTCTTTCAACTCATCCTCGCTGTTTATCTCAACACTTTTCTGCCTTTCAACTGGTGGTGGTATTGGGTCTGGTTTCTATCGCCAGACATTGGTTTTATCGGGTATGCAATCAATACAAAAGTAGGCGCGTTCACGTATAACCTGCTACACCATAAGGGATTGGGCATTGCGTTTTATTGCCTGGGAATTTATCTCACCAATCCCGAACTTCAGTTTGCAGGTTTGGTGTTATTTGGTCACAGTGCGTTTGATAGAATGCTTGGCTATGGTTTGAAATACAGCGATGACTTTAAACATACACACCTGGGCTGGATTGGCAAACCTCAAACGATTTGAAATTTTAAATTTGATATTTGAAATTTAGAGTTGCGGTATAGATTTCACGTTTTCAGACGGATCGGCTTGCATTCAAAATTTCAAATTTAAAATGTCAAAATGTAAAATTGACCAGTAATGGAAAACAAGATCTACCTTAAAAATATGGTTTGCGACCGATGCAAGTTGGTGGTGAAAGATCGTCTCGAGAAAAATGGAATCGGTTATAAGAATATAGAGTTAGGAGAAATCGAATTATCGGGCCAACCAACGGAGGAACAGTTGAGGAAATTTTCGGCCGATGTAAATGAACTGGGCTTCGAGATTATTGAAGATAAAACTGCCCGCCTTGTGTCCGCTGTAAAGACAGCTGTCCTCGAATTCGTGCGTGATCCGTCACCTTCGGCCCGGAAGCTAAAGTTTTCAACATACTTGTCTGACAAGCTTAATAAAGACTACAACTACATCAGCAATCTCTTTTCAGCGCTGGAAGGAACGACCATTGAACAGTACCTGATTCATCAAAAAATAGAGCGCGTCAAGGAACTGCTCGTGTACGATGAACTTAATCTCAGTGAAGTAGCACACCAGCTTGGATACAGTAGTGTTCAACATCTTTCAAATCAATTCAAAAAAGTTACGGGGCTCACGCCAAGTCATTTCAAACAGCTAGGCGATAAAAAGCGGACTGCGCTGGATAAGATCTGACACGAGCGTTGCACTCATTCAACAATGGGGATGAGACCGCGCAATCCCATATCCATAACGGCTTCGCCCGCCAACGGCTCAAATTTATTATCGGATGTCACTTCTATCCATTCAAAACTGTTATTGATTGATAAAGACAGGACAACACGGATGTCTGCTGACTGGCCAGCCGTAATCACCAATGGTTCCGAGAACTTTCCTGTAACTACACACGATCCAACAGGAACGGGCGATGTTGACGCAATCGGATTTGGGACGGTTGTGGCCCCTTCCGGTGCCTGGCCTTGGAAAACTCCTGCTGCGGATTCGAATGCCCAGAATCCTTGCTTCTTGTTTCCATTGATCGATAGCTCGGTATCTTTAATTTTAAATGTTGAGATATACGTGTTATAGCCAACGAAAGAAGCAATGCGTCCGCTTGTATTTATTCCTGTAGCCAATACATCGATATCATAATTTTGGTACGCGAGCGAGACACGAATGTATTCATACGTTCCAGGTGCAATCGAAGAAAGAGGTAAAGAGATGAATTCCTGACCTTCGGACACAATGATAGATTTTCCAAAGTCGATTGCTTTCGCACCACCCGCAGTGGTTTCCGAATTGAAGTATACAATCTCACCAGCACCTAAAGGCGTCAGCGCACTTGGGCTTAATTCTATGTAGTGCGCACTTATTGAATTGAACCGGGGAGACTGAGCAGCATGGCCTGCAGGAATTGCCGAGGGTTGCCCGAAATTGTTGAGGCGTGCCTGCTCTTTATCAAATTTGAAAGAAAAGCGGATTTGACTTTCAGACGCAGTGTTTTCCTTGTCACATCCGCCTACCGCCAGGGCAAAAAGCACAACCATGCCTCTAATGAGAATACTTAGTTTCATGCGTAATTATATCGATCGCCAATCTAACGTGTAAATAATGAATTTAATGTTCTTCAAAGTCCCTTCGCTCTCATCGCGAAATCCTGATACCGAATAAAATTTGGAAAATCCGCACCCGTAAGGAATATTCACCAAATAGAATCCATTATTTCCAATGCGAATTTTGGATAAGGTCATTTTTTTGAAAATTTCACAATTTCTTCTCGTTTTCGGTTAAAAATTGACGCTTACTGCAACGTTTGCGTTAATTTTTTGTGAAATGTGGTTCATTTTTAACCCTATTGTGTCGAAAATAGTACCCGAAACAGACACACATAGGTCAAATTTTAACCACTTAACCCTAAACAACTATGAAGAAAGCTCTGGTACCCTTTATTCTGCTCCTGGCAGTAAGTGTGCTGGCACTGTTCATCCCTGCAGTACCAACAACCATCGTTACCGATGGTATTAATTCAGGGGATGTTGCGTGGATGCTGGCAGCAACAGCACTCGTATTATTAATGACACCTGGCCTCGCCTACTTCTATGGCGGAATGATCGACACAAAGAACATTATTTCTACCATGCTTCAAAGCTTTATCGCTATGGGCGTGATTAGCGTGCTGTGGATCGTTGTGGGTTTCAGCCTCGCCTTCGGTGAATCAAAAGGTGGATTTATTGGTGACCCAACCACGTTCTTTATGTTCCAGAATGTACTGGACGGCAAGCCCTGGTCATTGGCTCCAACCATTCCATTGGTTTTGTTCGCTTTCTTCCAATTGAAGTTTGCGATCATCACTCCTGCTTTGATCACTGGAACATTTGCCGAAAGAATCAAATTCAAGTCTTACATCATTTTCCTGGTGCTGTTCTCACTTTTGGTATATGCACCGCTTGCGCACTGGACATGGCACCCAGAAGGATTTCTCTTCAAACTTGGCGTGCTTGACTTTGCCGGTGGAACAGTAGTTCACATGTCTGCTGGTTTTGCCGCGCTTGCTGCAGCTATCTACCTGAGAAATAAGTCAGAGGAAAAAGTCGCTATCGCTCCGGCAAACATTCCTTTCGTGCTTCTTGGAACCGGCTTGCTCTGGTTCGGATGGTTCGGCTTCAATGCTGGTAGCGCACTCGGTGCCGGTCCTTTAGCTGCGTCAGCATTCGCAACAACGAACACAGCTTCTGCTGCAGCAGGTCTCTGCTGGGTATTGTTTGATTCGGTACGCGGTAAAAAGCCATCTGCCCTCGGATTCTGTATTGGTGCAGTGGTTGGTCTTGTTGCCATCACTCCTGCTGCCGGCTTCGTAACAATTCCTTCAAGCTTATTCATTGGAACGGTAGCTGCGTTGGTTAGTAACCTGGTTGTTAACTGGAAAGCTAAAACTTCTCTTGAAGATACACTTGACGTGTTCCCTTGCCACGGTGTAGGCGGTTTGGTTGGAATGGTAATGACTGGCCTCCTTGCAAATACTGCAGTGAACGGTGCGAACACAACTGGAAACGGGTTATTCTTCGGAGAAACCGCTTTGTTCACCGCGCACATGATTGCTCTGGCAATTGTAGTGGCCTACACGTTCATCGGTTCCATGATCATCCTTAAGATCACCGACCTTATTTCTCCGCTTAAGGTTTCTGCGGAAGACAAAAAGATCGGTCAGGACTACAGCCAGCATGGTGAGAACCTGGTCCCTTTCGACCTCTCAGCAGCCAAAGAAGCTCTCTAACCTAGACTATATAAAAAGAAATGTCCCGTGTTTCGGCACGGGACACTTCGAAAAGATCTTAGACGAAGATCACTAAAGCTCCCCGGGGAGTGTACGAGACCCCACCGGGAAAACCTTAGCTTATTGTTAATTAAAACACGAACAAAAATATGAAAACTATAAATATATGCAGCGGACTTTTACTCAGCGCTTTGCTCATTTCTACCAACGGTTTTAGCCAGGATCAGCTGTTCGCATCAGCCGAAGCTCCTCCAAGAGACGGAACGATAACGACCACAGAACCAACTGCAGAAGGTGAAAAGAAAAAAGAAGAAGAAGCTAAAACATTCACCCTTTCAGGGACAATTGATACTTACTTCCGCTCTTCGTTTGGTACCATGAACCCTTACATGGGAAATTATGGTCCATCAACCTCATTCGCTGATTTGAAAGGCTTCGGTCTTGGGATGGCGAACCTTATTGCAAGCTACTCTGGCGAGAAAGCCGGCTTTACCGCTGACCTGGTGTTCGGTCCTCGTGGACAGGCTGCGGTTTTCGGAACTGCGTCTGGCCAGGCCGTGATCAACCAGATGTTTGCCTACTATAAGCTGTCGGACAAAGTCACGCTGAATCTCGGTCAGTTCAACACGTTCCTTGGATACGAGGTGATTTCACCTGCCGTTAATTTCCACTACTCAACTTCTTACCTTTTCTCATGGGGACCCTTCAACCATACAGGTGCGCGGGCGGATTTTGATCTTGGTGGCGGGCTTGTCGCCAAGCTTGCGGTCATGAACCCGACTGACATCGTTGAGTTCAACCCGGTGAATACGTACACACTCGGTGGGCAACTCGGTCACACCAGCGACAAAGGTGGAATCTGGTTAAACGTTCTTTACGGTGATCAGGATGGAAAACTTGACACGAAGGATGACGCCTACGTGCGTGATGAAGACGGGGCAATCGTTCTGGACGAAGACGGAAATCCGGTTTTTATTTCATCTGCCGGATCGCTCTTCCAGGTTGACCTGACTACTGGATGGAACCTGAGCGAAAAATTCTACCTCGGTTTCAACACCTCCATGCAATCTGTTGCAGCGGGTGAATCCTTTATCTCGGAAGGCAACCTGAAAGATGCATCAGGCGATGCGTCAACCTTTACCGGATTTGCCATCTATCCAAAAGTGACCTTGTCTGAAAGCTTCGCACTCGGACTTCGTGCCGAATACCTGAGCGTAACCAACGGTCACCTGGGAATCTTCGGCACCGATGCAGATGGAAATGGAAGCGTAACGGAATTGACCTTGTCAGGAAACTACAAGGTAGGTGGCTTGACTTTCATTCCAGAATTCAGGATCGACAAGACTTCGGAGGATTCGTTCGTGGATGCCGATGGCAAAGCTACAGACATGATGCCTAGTCTGACGCTCGCTGCTGTATACAAGTTCTAATTATCAGTTACTAAACGCCAAAAAAATAACTAAACATTCCTTATGTCAAAAACAAAAACAAAACTCGAGTACATCTGGCTTGACGGTTACAAACCCACTCAAAGCCTCAGAAGCAAAACAAAGATCGTGAGAGACTTCAACGGCACGCTGGATGATTGTCCGGTGTGGAGTTTCGATGGAAGCTCTACTGAGCAAGCTCCTGGCGGATCGTCAGACTGCTTATTACAGCCTGTTGCCCTCTTCCCTGATCCTGACAGAAAATCGGCCTTCCTGGTAATGTGTGAAGTGTTGAGCCCCGATGGAACGCCCCATCCAACCAACGGTCGTGCAACCATCGAAGACGATGACAATGATTTCTGGTTTGGCTTCGAACAAGAATATTTCCTCTGGAATCCTGAAACCAATAAACCTCTTGGTTTCCCTAAAGATGGATATCCGGCTCCACAAGGTCCCTACTACTGTTCTGTTGGAGCAAAAAATGCGTTCGGTCGTGAAATCGTGGAAGCTCATCTTGACATCTGCCTTGCTGCAGGAATCAATGTTGAGGGTATCAACGCGGAGGTTGCTACAGGTCAGTGGGAATTCCAGGTCTTTGCAAAAGGTGCAAAAGCTGCCGGAGACCAGGTGTGGGTGGCTCGCTACCTTCTTGAAAGAACCGCAGAAAAATACAACGTTGCCATCAACTGGC
Source organism: Chryseosolibacter sp. (assembly GCA_036402075.1). Lineage (GTDB taxonomy): Bacteria > Bacteroidota > Bacteroidia > Cytophagales > Cyclobacteriaceae > Chryseosolibacter. Next base: position 45,230 of record DASWTP010000201.1, read on the forward strand.
ACTGCAAACCGCTTGGCGCCACCGACTGGAATGGCTCCGGTATGCATGCTAACTTCTCTAATTCACTTTTAAGAACAGCGGGATCCAAGGAAGTGTATGATAAGGTATGCAATGCCTTTGGACCTGTGGTTAAAGAACACATTGCAGTATATGGTGCCGATAATCATTTACGTTTGACGGGTAAACACGAAACTCAGTCAATCGACAAGTTCTCATACGGGGTTTCCGACCGCGGAGCTTCGATACGTATCCCGATTGCCACGGTAGAAAATGGCTGGAAAGGCTGGCTTGAAGACAGAAGACCGAATTCTGCAGCAGACCCGTACAAGGTCGCTGCCCGAATCATCAAGACAGTAAAAACTGTTCCGGCATATGCCACGGTAAACGGACGTTAAAGATAGGCGTCTGGTTGTTTAGTGGAAGTCAGGTGGAAACGCCTGGCTTCTTTTTTTTTGCGCCAGATTTATTCGCATATCCGACTAACTTTATATTACTTTGATAAAAATAAATTCTCAAAAAGATCTATGATCCATCCTCATACCGAGCTTCGGTTTATCAACGATAAAATCGGGCACGGAGTGGTTGCCACCAAGTTCATTCCAAAAGGCACAATTACCTGGGCACTCGACAAACTGGACCGCATTTTCACACCTCAGCAGATCAAGGAGATGGGCCCTATGTATCAGGCTACAATGGATATTTATTCTTACAGGAATCCAGACGGAAACCACGTGTTTTGCTGGGACAATGCCAGGTTTGTAAATCATAGCTCAAATTCAAACTGCATTACCACTGCCTACGATTTTGAAATTGCTATTCGCGATATCGAGCCGGGCGAAGAATTGACCGATGATTACGGCTACCTGAATCTGGAAGAACCTTTTGAAGTACTTCCGGAACCCGGTTCAAACCGCAACGTCATTTACCCGGATGACCTGCTACGGTATTATCCAATCTGGGACGAAAAGCTTCTCAATGCTTTTCCACACTTACTAAAAGTCGATCAACCGCTTTTTGAGATCCTGTCGAAAGAAAATCAGGAAAGAGCAAAAAACATTGCCCTGGGTAAAAAGAAAATGGACTCTATCCTGACTTGTTATTATCTCAACGGCTCAGCGAAGAACGGTAAACCACAACTGGATCATTCGGTGAGGTCTGAGAAGGTGGTTTATCCTTATTGAGACTCTTGTCTTAATTAAGTCGTTTACACACTCTTCTGTGTTCAGGTGATCATGTGCGCATGTGCTCACGTACTCATGTGCCGAGAGACTGAAAGCGCGGTTCGGGGAATGGTAGAGGCATAAGATACGGATTCCAAACATGAGCACACGAGCACTTGCCCACCCCGGGCACCTCTATTCGACCTTTGAGCCAATAAACCTCAGCAGATCTTCTTCCACTTTTTCGGGATCGTGCCATAGGTTGCGGCTGAATACATAGAATGACCCCCAGTTTTTCTGCTCGAGCAAGGACGGCACATAGGCAAACGAATCCTTCCCCGACAGACTGTTGAAATAGTTTGCGTCATCCGTCCGGACAATGCCGAGATATTGTCCTTTATTTTTGAAGTACAAGTCGGCCAGTGGCATGGTATCCGTTTCAAATTGTAATCCGGTGAATTTCTCTTCGCCCCATTTTTTCAACTTGTTGTTCAAATACCAGGTCGGCTGTTGACGAACTTTCGTCTCGACTTTAGGCCTGAATTTCTGCTGATGCACGTCACGCGCAAACTCAAGGTATTTTTTCAAAAGCTTCGGACCTTCGTTCTTGATGTCATCAGTACGCAGGTCTTCCGGATCAATGCTGCAGATCAATACTATTTTTTCGCGTGCCCGGGTCACAGCAACGTTTAATCGATTCTCACCACCGGGCATGCTCAGGCTTCCGAAGTTCATACTCACTTTTTTGCGCCTGTCAGGAGCATAACCCACCGAGAAGATAATAATGTCTTTCTCATCCCCCTGCACGTTCTCTATGTTCTTCACAAAAAGAGTAGAAGGAATCTTTAAACCTGCTTGTGTGAACATATCTTCCATCAGGTCCATGATCAGCTGTTGTTGAGGCGCATTGAACGTCACAATTCCAATTTCCTTGGCGGGAAACATTCGCACAAACTCCAAAACACGCTGCACCACCGTAACCGCCTCAACAGCGTTCACATTGTTTTCCCACACACCATCCACTTTGCAGTACTCGATACCGGGCTCCTGCAGGTTGAGGATAGAACGGTCTGGCAACAATTGAAGTCTTCCCTCGTAAAAATTACGATTTGAGAAATCGATGAGATCCATGGAGCGGCTTCTGTAGTGTCCTTGCAAATGCACGGTAGGCAAATAGCGCTCCACCAAAGCGAGTAGAGAGTCAACTTCAACATCCGGATGATCAAGCTCATCGTCCCAGCGAATCTGGTACAGATCGCTTGGCTTCAACTGCATTCCATCGCCCGCAACAAGCACTTGCTTTCCCCTGTACATCGCAGGAATTCCGCGCTCCGAAAAACACTGCGAAGCTTCATCAAAGATTACCAGATCGAACATTTCCTTCATCGGGAAAATAGCAGAGACAGACTCGGGAGACGCCATCCAGCACGGCAGAAGGTTGAAGACCTCCTCTTCGTAGTCCGTTACTACTTTTCGTAGTGACCAGATCTTTTTCTTCTTCGTGAGCTGGTGATAAAGATCACGATAGGTAACACGATTATTAAGTCGGTTATATTCCACGCGTTCGTACACGCGTTCCCTTGCCCGAAGCAAAAGAATATCTGTACTTAACATTTGCTTCTCCTGAACAAGACGGGCGAGTTCCGTTTGCTGCTCCTGCATCTTTCGCGAAGAAACCGAACGGAGGTCAGGATACTTTGCTTCGATATGCTCGATCCACGCCAGGCGTAAACTGTTTTGGAGCAATGCCTCCTGCTTCTCAATATTCCAGCCCGCGCTTTCAAACAGCCTGTGAATCACATTGCGCTCCGGACCAGTCAGGCTTTCACGCAGCCTGTCAAATTCACAAAGGCTGTCAAAGTCTTTTCGCAACGCTCGCAGGTATTCTTTTTCCTGTGCCGGCTCGTAAATCAAATGACGCAGCTGGAACGGAGTAATAAACTTCAGCCATTCGCTTTTCTTTCCGGGGATACCGGCTACCATGGCAATACACTGTTTCATCAGGTCTGCGAATTCACCACGTTTAAGCTTGGCCGGGTTGATCGCCTTCCTGATTTCACGGATCGAATTGAAAATCAGCTTTGCACGTATGGCCAGCTTCTGACGTGTGAACCACGTTTTCATTTGCGACAAATCGTAATCCTGCGGCATATCGATCAGCCACGCCTTCTTGCGGATGGCCGTGAGATGATGCTCAAGGTTCAACCTGTTATCGAGCTTGGCTTCAAGCGTCTCGAGCCCTTTGCCGGTATGCGGAAGTTTGTTAGCACTCAGAACACGGTTCAGAAAAAATTTCTCCTTCGAGAACATTTTCCATTTCAAAAAGCGGATCGGATTTTTCCGCGCATCCATGCGGTGCTGTAACACTTCCTGAACCTTCACGAGCTGCTCCATCGAGAGCGTAGCCTCCGGACCAGGATCTTCAAAACAATTCATGATCACCCGCTCGATGTTCGAAAACCAAAGCAAACTCGTTTCGTCATCGGTTTCCTCTACCATTGCCTGAAAGTAATGGTAGATTGTGTCGTTCTTCAAGAGGGCAGCCATTCCCAGAATATCATCCTGTCGGGCAAGCAGGCTATCACCATCTTCGATGTTAAGTTCGTGACCGATCAGGGTTCTGAAATCGCCCTGGAGCTGTCGCTGATAACGTGGAATGTCTGACACCACACTTTCAAGTTCTTTCAATTCGGGGAAACCAAATGTTGAAAAGGACTTCCGTTCCTTCCATAAGTAGTCATCGGCACCAAATGAAACTTCATACCCGACATACTGGCGAAGTTTTCTCAGAAACTCCGGCAACACCGGGAATGTAAAATCCTGGTACTCCTGGCGGATATTAATCGTATCGCCATGCAGATCGGAGGTGAGGTAAAGCTCCTTGATGCTCAGGCCACACTCTTTGTCATCGAACAACGCAAGCTTGAAATTCTCGAGATCTTCACTGATCTGGTCAATGGAGCGACAGACCTGGAAAAACCTCCGTTCCGTTTGAATGAGATCAACGCTTCGGTTCTGCGCTTTAAAATTATCAATGTTATCGACCTGGCGCGCTGCCTTTGCAAACACCGTCTTCCGGTCATTTCGGAAATCGTGAACCAGGCCAATAAAATCACCAAGGTCTTTCGAGCGAAGGCGATTGTATACAACGTCCAATGCTGCGCGTTTCTGGCAAACGAGCAACGCTCTTTTTCCAGACGCAATCGCATCCGCCATCAGGTTGCAGATCAGCTGAGACTTTCCGGTGCCGGGAGGACCCTGCACTACAATCGACTGGCCATTTTTCACGGCACGGATGGCATTCTCCTGGTAGGCGTCCAGGTTAAAAGGCGTGTAGATCTTCTCCTCCTTCACCGCAGGCAATCCATGCTTGGGCTTTTCAACATGCGCAACGTTCTTCTCAATAAAGAATTCTTCCAGATCTTTTACGGTGCTGTTCTCAATCAGATTTAAATAATCGGGAACAAGCTGTGACCCTGCCTGCGGGAAAATCCCCAGCACCGCTTCGGGAAAAAGTTTCAGTTCGCCATTCCGGTGCTCTTTGTCAAACTCGTCCTTCTTGTACTGTTTGAAAGTAATTAGTTCATCGCGGAAATTATCAGCGTTGAAGTTCAGCTCGATTTTTTCCTTAAGCAATTGGTACAGCTGTGTTCTGAACACAGTGCTGTCGACAGCGAAATCTTCGAAGTTAGTCTCCAGTAAATCTTCTTCGAGTCTTACCTTATTGTAAAACGAGTACGCGAGCAAAAATGACTTATTGAACGTTAGACCAGCCTGCGGTCTTGGGTGAAGGAACCATGCATTATTTTCCTGCACAATAGTCACCGGAAAGTACAACAACGGACAACGCACGGCTGTGCCATCGGAAAATTTGCCGCGAACAAAGGGCCAGCCCACATGCAAGTCATACGAGCCGCGTTCCTCAAAAAGAAAATGATCGGTGCGCTGAAGTTTCTTCAACTTGCGGCTCACCTCGTTGTTGGCTTCGAGCCGAGAATCCAGAACCTGGCAAAGTTTTACGTTGCGCGAATTGATCAACGCCCGGATCACTTCGAAGGAAGGCAGGTTGTTGAGAAACGTAGTTTCATGCAAATCCATCAACTGGTCTGCCGATAGCCGCAGCAAAAGCAAGGAGCGGTTATTGCCAGACAAATTGGTTAATCTGCGCAGGTAAGTGCGCAGGATGTTCTTCATTGAATCGTTCACAGAAAAAAAGTTACGTAAAATCGCTCGCTATTCCTCCACTTTTAAATATGGGATAATTTTCACGATGTCGTCTGACTTTAGCAGGGTAAGATTTTTAATTTCATCTACTGTCTTAAATGCTCCATGCTGAAATCGCCACGCCACGATAGCTTTCGCCATCGACTTTGAGATGTAAGGATGCGCAGACATTTCGAATTCCGTGGTTGTATTTAGATTTATTTTTTTCGGTTTGAAATCGTCATCGATGAAAGCGCGTTTTTTTATTCGATTTACAACAGCACTATCCAATCCGTAGATTTCAGATAATTGGTTCAAACTCACAAAGCCACCCAACCCATTCCTGAACTTTACAATGCGGTCTGCAAGTTTTGTACCTATGCCGTATACGGACTTTAACGTTGCCGTGTCAGCTTCATTGATGTCAAAAGGGCCAAGCCGGGGTTTTGCACTTTGAACAGCAGGTTTTTGAAGTTGTGTCGCTGATTGCTCGTTGCGGTGCTGTGCAATGGAAACGTAGTTTTTAACGGAATTAAATAACACGGAGTCCATGCCGTAGATTTTGCGCAAATCGTCTGAGGTGTAGAATTTTCCACCTTTCTGGCGATAAGTGACCACACGCTTCGCCAGGAAATCTGGAAAGCCAAGTTGTTGCAACTCAACATCAGAGGCTGTATTGGGATCAAACCTGAACAGCCGCCTGGTAACGGCCGCTGGGCGGATCGCAATCGTTTTCATGGAATCGGATTCAACCTGCCACAAAGCAACCAGGCTGTCAAGTTTCTTTTGCTCGTGAGAATAGTCCGGATTGCGACTTGAAACCCAAAGCCGATATAATGGCTCGATCGAAACAATAATTACGATTACAGGAAGCAGGATGATGAAGCCGTTTGTTTCACGGCCGGAAAATCCGAGCAGATTTCGGATCCACTTTCGTATAAAATGCATAGGTCCAGATCATTTAACAAGCACCAATGGCGGACCTACCACGTCAATTTACATTTTCTTATCGTCAGAAAGATGAAACGCTTTGCGCGGAAGAAAATAAAATTCAGAAACTAAATCGAGCGCAAAATCGTAATGGTACAAGCTAATACCAAGTACCCCGCTATCTTATTTAGAGCCATTCTAAATTAAAGAATACATGACTTTTCTCATACTTGTTTTTTAGCCAGCGCGTAATTTTGTGGTTCTAATGACATCGAATTTTAAGCTTTTAGCCCTTACTTATAAAACCGCTCCGCTGGCGGTGCGTGAGCAGGTATCTCTTAACGAGCTGGCAACCAAGCAGCTGTTCCGTTTCATTCGTGAATACACGCAAGCGACCGAAGTTCTGATTGTGTCGACCTGTAACCGGACCGAGATCTACTATTGCGCAACTGAAGACCTTTCTGATGAAATTTTCAAAGGGATTGCCCTGATCAAAAACCCGGAGGCGGGCTTTGAACGACATTTTGCTTCGTTCACTGGTGTCGCTGCCATTCAGCATTTGTTTGAAGTGGGAATTGGCCTGGACGCGCAGGTAATTGGCGACCTTCAGATTTCGGGTCAGGTAAAGAATGCATACCAGTGGAGTGCCGATGAAAACATGGCGGGTCCTTTCCTTCATCGCCTGATGCACACCATCTTTTTTGCAAACAAGCGCGTGGTTCAGGAAACTGCATTCCGCGATGGTGCTGCATCCATCTCGTATGCAGCGAAAGAGCTTGCGGAAGATCTTACCGTTGGCACACGTTCACCAAAAGCGCTGGTTGTTGGCGTTGGTGAAATCGGACAAGACGTTTGCCTTAACCTGGTTGGATCAACGTTTAAGGAAGTGACGATCGTCAACCGCACGATTGAAAAAGCCGAAAAACTTGCGCAGAAGACCGGTTTTCAATTCAAAGGGATCGAGTCGCTGAATGAAGAGCTCGCTAAAGCTGATGTTGTGATCAGTTCAGTATCAGGCAACGAGCCGCTGATTACGAAGGAGCTGGTGAAAAAACTGGGCATTCTCTCCCATAAATATTTTATCGATTTGTCGATTCCGCGCAGTGTTGAACCCTCTGTTGAGGAAGTTGCCGGAGCCATTGTATATAACATTGACGACCTCGAGGAGAAAACGAACGAGGCAGTTGAAAAACGCAGAGCTGCTATACCGAAAGTAGTTGCGATCATCAATGAAGCAATCGCTGAGTTTGAGGACTGGTCGAAGGAAATGATCGTTTCGCCTACGATCCAGAAGTTGAAGAATCAGCTTGAGCAGATCCGTAAGGAAGAACTGGCGCGCTTTCTCAAAAATGCGAAACCGGAAGAGGCGGCAAAACTTGAAGAGATGAGCCGCTCAATGATGCAAAAGATTTTGAAGTACCCTGTGCTTCAGCTGAAGGCAGCGTGCAAGCGCGGTGATGCTGAGTCTCTCACCGAAATGCTTAACGAGCTCTTCAACCTGGAGAAGGTAACGGAGAAAAAATAACCAATAAGAAATAATCAAAAACCAAATGGAGGAAGCTCCGTTTGGTTTTTTTGTTTGTAGCCACTTGTTTCCCTCTCTCATCTTGAACATAAATAGCCGAACTCATCGCGGATCATAGCGGCATAGCGATAAAGAAATCGCTGATAAGAACATTAATCGAAAAGCGCAGCACAGATAAAGGACACTGAGCGTATGTTCTAGATCCTTATAGTGTCAGGATGAAACTCGCTTTCACTGTTATGGCGCAAAGGCGCGATGTTACGCTATGTAGTTAGACGCTTTCTTTTAACTACATTTTAAGGGCGGAAGGCTTCACGCCAAACTTCTTTGAAAATGCTGTGGTGAAGTGATTCGGGTTTTTGTAGCCAATTTCGCGCGCCACCTCATTGACAAATTTTCCTCCATCGCGCAGCAGGCGATAGGCGTGATCCATCTTCAGGTCGAATAGAAATTCGAAAATGGTGTGACCGAAAGCAAGTTTGAAATTCTTCTTGAGCTTGAATTCATTGATGCCAAAATGCGCGGCAATGGATTGAAGGGAATGATCTTCACTAAAGTTAGCAATCAGGAACCGCTTCACCTCCTCCATCATCTGCACGTCTGATTTCTTAATTGCAGGTTGAGATTCGCGTTTCATTCCCTGGTAATGCATTAACTGCAGCGCAAGAAGCTCTGAAACCTTCGCATCGAGAAAGAGTTTACGCAGCTTCCCCGTCAGCTGACACGTGAGAATGGCATGGATAATTTCGTTCGTTGCCCGGCAGGCAATGCCTCCGCTGTAAAGAACCTGCTGACGCATCAACTTTTCGTGGAGTTCCGCAGACCAACGCTCAGACGGACACAAAAGTGAGTTGAAGTAATCAATATCAAATTCAATGTGTGCTACCGTCACATCCTTCTCAAATCTCAGCTCGTAGTCCTCTCCTGGAACAAACATGTAATGATGCGTACGGGGAGGAAGGTGCGCAGAAATTTTTGCCTCATCAAAGGTTCCTCCAACACTTCCTTGCAGCGGTAAACAAAGATGGATTGACCGCGACAGTGCGGAGTCAGTAACCGATACCTTGCAGTCGCGGGTGAAATTCGTTTTTATCTCATGGACACGAACGGGACCGAGCGAAATGGATCGCTCCTGGAACAGTCCGATATCTGTCTGCTGAGCTTTGCGTTGCAGGAATTCATACATAGAATCAGGAGCCAGCACTGCTTTGAGTTCAGTAGCGAGGTCCTGGTATTCGAGTTCAAGTGCGGGGGTTGTCATTGAATCCGTTCAGCGTACGAAATGCTCCGTTTAACGAAGGTCATCTCAGAAGGTTTCCCCGTTTCATCTCCAAAATCCACGTATGCTAAAGAAAATTTTTAAAGTTATCGGTATTGTTTTGGGCGTCCTGGTCCTTCTGGTTGCAGGTTTCTATACTAAAGTGTACCTCAGCACAGAAAGCCGTTTAAACACGGTTTATTCAGTTACAGCACAGGAAATTACTTTCAATCCTAATGACTCAGCGTTGCTCGCTGAAGGACAGCGAATGATGACCACCAAAGGATGTAATGACTGCCATGGCGCAGACCTGGGCGGAAAGGTTTTCATAGATGACCCAGCGCTCGGGCTTCTGGTGGCGAGAAATCTGACCAAGGGCAAAGGCGGATTACCGTCCGATCATAACACAACGGACTGGGTACTGGCTTTGAAGCATGGAATTCGCAAAGACGGCAAGCCACTCCTGTTCATGCCATCCCACGAGTACACGCTGCTGACGGAACAGGATATGACGGCTATCATTGCTTACTGCTCTCAGCTGCCGAACGTTGACCGCGAACTCCCGGCCAACGATCTTGGTCCTGTTGCCCGCGTATTGACAGACCTCGGCAAACTGCCCCTCATTCCCGCTGAGATGATTGACCACAATCGTGCGCTGGTGAAAGAAGTGACGCCAGAAGTTTCCATTGCGTATGGCAAGTACCTGTCCATTGCGTGTCAGGGATGTCACCGCGAAAACATGAAAGGTGGCGAACCCGTGGCGCCAGGATTCCCGGTGGTTGCCGATATCAGCTCAACCGGTCATGCCGGCAAGTGGACAGACGACCAATTCATGGAAACGCTGCGGACAGGTAAAACTCCGGAAGGAAAGGTCCTTAAACCAAACGAAATGCCATGGACAATGACAAAGGCATACTCGGATGTGGAATTAAAAGCATTGCATTTGTATTTGAAGAGCCTCTAAGAGGCTGAGCTTCGCGCTTCGAGCCACGAGCGTTGAGCACCGTCTCGCTGCCCGTGACTCGCAGCTCGAAGCTTTTTTGTCTTTCCTGTGTAACATTCTTTCCATACCTTCGACTCATAACCATATGACAGAAGGCGTCTATGGTCGACAGTGTGCAACGTACTAGAACTCAACCTGTCGGCTATCGACCGTCATCTGTGGACTCACAATCCGTGACAGGAGAAGAAAAACGATTTATTAGTCTGATAAAAGAGCATCAGGGGCTGGTGCATAAGGTCTGCATCATGTATGAGAATGACCAGGATGCCCGCAACGACCTTTTCCAGGAAATCGTGCTTCAGCTTTGGAAATCATTTCACACGTTTCGCGGTGAAGCCAAAATTTCCACCTGGATGTATCGCATCGCGCTGAACACGGCTATCTCCGGCTATCGAAAAAACAGTCGCAACGTCAAAACAGAAGACCTTCGCGAACTTCATTTCAACATCTCCGAAAGCAATTCAGGTGTTGAACAAGAAGAAGAATTACAGAAACTTCAATGGGCTATCCGTCAGCTCTCCGAGATTGAACGCGCGATGATCATGATGGCACTGGAAGAAGTTCCGTATGAAGAAATTGCTGAAACCATCGGGATAACTCAAAACAACGTGCGGGTGAGAATGAACCGGATACGGGAAAGATTACGAAAACTTATGTTTGCCGACAGCCATGGAACTAGATGAATTAAAAGACTTATGGAAAAAGAATGACGCAGTCTTCCAGCCAAAAGAAGAAAGCGAGCTTGCCTCCATGCTGCGCGGCAACAGTAAATCCATTGTCGACAAACTGAAACGAAGTGTGTGGCTGGAACTCATCTTTACTACCGTATCAGGAATTGTATTGTTGATCTATGCGCTGACACTTCCGAGTGGCGCGCTCAAGTGGACTTCTGTTTCCATCCTGGCGATCTTCGTTGCCTACTCATTCTACTACGTAAAGAAAATTATGCTGCTTAACAGCTTCGATCCGAATGAAGGAAATTTACGCGTAACGCTGGAAAACCTGATTGTCAGCCTTTCGAGCTACCTTAAGTTTTACAAACGAAGCTACACGTTGCTTTACCCGGTATACTTCTGTCTTGCCTTGCTGTTTGGCGCAATAGAACGTGGCTTCGAGAACTTTGTTACAAGCTTGTCAGCGCCCAAAACGATTCTTTACCTGGTTGGATTCGCTGCCATCTTCTATTTCGGAAGCACCTGGCTGGTGAACTGGATTCTCAAGAAGCTTTACGGAAATCACCTGGAGAAGCTGAAGGTGTTGTTGAAAGATCTCAATTCATAGATTCGAAAGTCCAACATCCAAAGATTAAAATACAAAGGCGAAATATCAAAGTCGCGGCTTCACTTTTTTCCGCTCAGCATTACCAACCGGCTTACTTATACATTTGAGTTTTGGTATTTGGTCTTTGGTATTTGGTCTTTGGTCCTTTCAAGGGATGAACATCTTGTTCTGTGCAAGGCATCCACACAACAACCTATACACACGTGATATGTTTTCCTTTGAATGATCGTTGCCAAGGGCGCGCATGATCCGCTGTGACAACGTTCCTTCATTGAGGATTACTTCGATTTCGTGATTGGTGTTTCCAAGGGAATCCGTTCCGATCTTTACCAGCCGCGCGAAAATGTGCCGCCACAAGTCGCGCACGGTGGCTTTCTTATCCGGATACCCGAAAATCTTCAGGTACTCGTCATTTTCGATGACAAAGTCCTGCGCATGTTGTGTCGTTTGATCCAGGAGTTGTGCGAGCGTTTCAGTTTTCCATTTCATTTGTGCCTCAACATCCAGGAATTTTTCTGACACAAAACATTTTATGGTCTCTACGACAAGTTTCACGATGGAGAGGTCGGCAGAAGGGCACTCCTGGATGTCCATGATCCTGATTTCAATGGAGCCGCGATCAAAACGCGGTATAGCTCCACGCGAGTTCACCCAGATCGGGTTCAAGTCATCATTCGGATCGTAGGGTTTAATATCTGCCTTGATCTTCTCGTAAATGGTGTTGATGTAATTTCGCTTTGAGAACACTGCCTCCGGAATGACTTTGCCTGTGATAGAAGGAATTTTACCTTGATTCGTTTTGTAGTAGTTCATGCGCATGTCAAGCGCACCGGTGAATTTTCCGTCAAGAATTGGAGAACTGGCGCACAGACCGGGCAGAATGGGGAGGATGAGGCGGATGGCTGCATGTAGTTTTGCAAATTCCTCATCGTCATAAAAGGGAAGGTTTAAGTGCGTGCTCTGCAGATTAGACCATCCATGGCCACGACAATCAAAAATGGTATTGTAGATGGCGTACACTTCATTGTTATCGTGGGGCCATAGTTTTGTTTCGTTTTGCGGATCCATGAACGGATGTGCCGCGGACGGCATGAGCATCGCATTCCAGCTACCCAGCAGCGCATTGATTCGCTCCACGTTCTCCGCGAAAGCATGTTCCAGGCCATTCAGGTTCGCTTCAGGCTTGGTGGACTTCAACTCGACTACATGCAGCACCAGCTCATTGGACCACGTGACCACACCGTTCTCATAATCGCTGCCATAACTGCCCAATACTTGTTTAAGCAACTCATCGGTGATGGGCCTTACCTGAAGCGTGGTCTTATCAACAAGCATGTATTCCAGTTCAATACCGTATCCCTGGAACAAATGGAGGCGTGGCGGCTGTTGCATTATTTGTCGGCTTTGATTTTTGAGAGAAACACATCCATCACAGTTGCATATAACTTCTCCTTGAGAATTTTGTCTTCTATTCCTGCATCTATGTTCGGGTTGTCGTTGATTTCAATGACGTAAAACTTCCCGTCAACTTCTTTCATGTCAACACCGTAAAGACTTTTTCCAATCAAGGCGGTTGCTTTCAGGGCCGTCTTCAGCAAACCTGAGGGTGCCTGATCCTGCGGCACGCACTCCACATCGCCATCCTGCATTTGCTTGCCGTTCCAGTTCACAATCTGCCAATGCTCTGCCGCCATGTAGTATTTGCAAACGAACAAAACCTGTCCATCAATTATTCCTACGCGCCAGTCGAACGGAGTTGGAAGGAACTCCTGCGCAATCACAAGCTCCGATTTCTGAAACATGGCGTTGCAGACCTGTTTGAATTCGTCAGCATGATTGATCTTGAACACTCCCTTGCTGAAGGCTCCATCCGGTTGTTTGAGAATGAATGGATAATTCAGCTTCTCTGGAAGGGTTTTATAATTTTCCTTGCTAATGACGTATGACTTGGGTGTAAGAATCTTATTTGCATTCAGCAACTCATATAGGTAAACTTTGTTTGTGCATTTGAGGATCGAGTCTGCATCATCGATCACGATCAACCCCAGCGACTGCGCTTTTTTGGCAAATCGAAAGGTGTGGTGATTCACAAAAGTTGTTTCACGTATAAAAAGCGCATCGTATTGGATAAGCTCACCAAAATCATTTTTCGTAATGAGTTCAACGTTGAAACCCGCCTGGTCGCCAGCTTTGATAAATTTGTTGATGGCTTTTTCGTCAGACGGGGGGTTGGGATCATCCGGGTTGACCAGGATAGCCATGTCATACTTTTTCTTGTCCGGTTTTACATCGCGTTTACGCTGCAGATACGACTCAACGGAAGTACGAAGTAGCTCACGGTCTTCTGTTGGAATTTCACCGAGGCTTAACGTTTTGATACTTTGAAGAACCCACTTTGTCTTTTTGGAAAACGTAGCGCACAAACATGGTGCCTGGACGTATTGGAATAACTGGCGCGCTAATTTATCGAGCTCTTCGTTTTGCGTTGTGCCGAAATAGATATCGAACTCCACGCGATCACGTTTTTCATTTTTGAACGAAGTTTGAATCAAGTCGTCAAAGTCCTGGGAGTCTTCACGAAGAATTGAGGGGAATCGCAGGTCCTGGATGGTGGAAATCCCGGGAAGCACCTTATGTTTCCTTGCCTCCGCAAGAAGCGACACGTAGTAGCCTAAACTTTGATATTGGTAAGATTTGCAGAGATTGATAACTTTTAATCCTTTGAATTGCTGATAGGTTTCAGCAGAAATGTATTTAGCCGGGCTCACAACCTCTGCATCGTAGAGATTGAATTGCCAGTGATCAGGATTTTCAACGATGATCAATTTTTGCATTCGCTGAACGTTATTGCTTTACCTTAAAACGGTAATCAGGCGTTTCGGTTTTTCGGCTCAATAATCAGGAGGTTTGCATCATACGTAACGATCCCCAGCATAATGCTATTGATCAATCGCACGAACGGCACGCTGTACACTTGCCCCTTCCCAAGGGGATTTGGCTCCATCGGATCTGCTATCGATACGCGATTTCGTTCTTCATCGTATCCTGTCACCACTACGAAATGCCCTGAGGGCTCCCCTTTAATACTATCATAAATGTCAAACTGGGGAATTTCCCGCGCTGTACCATAGAGGTATGTTGCGCTGAGCCCGCACAGGATCGGCACTGAACGTTTAAGGTAACCTTTGATCAGATCTTCGTCAAGGTCAGCATATTTTATTTCACCACCTGACTCGAGGAACTTGATGTATGCCTGTGACGCTACCTGGAGTTTCTTTCTGCGATATTTGAACTCCATCTGCTCTTTCAGAAATCCGATGATCTTTTTTTGTGGGTGTTTAAACCAGGAGGGATCAAAAATATTCAGGTTGTACGTATAGATCTTCGCCTTATAGCCGCGCTTCAAGGCATGATTGCCGAGCATTACGGCAAGCGTTCCGCCATTTTTTAAGTGCTTGACTTCCCGGATCACGGCCTTCAGCGGAATATCATCCTTGTAGTAACGGTAAAGTGCCTGCAGCGATGTAGGTCCGCAAGTAACCTCATCCGGTTGAGCCATTATGTCGAAGCTCAGGGCAAGCTCTTTTTTCATGAAGGGCGCTAAGAAGGATTTCGATAAATATAAACTTAAATTAATGGGTTAACAATTCCGGGTTGTATCAAAAATCAGGATATTGAAGCCTTATTTCTCAAAACCATGAAAAAAGTTCTTGTTTGTCTGCTGCTCATCTCCGTGGTGTCTTTAGATAGCTTCGGATGGGGAGCCACGGGTCATCGTGTTACTGGTCACATCGCCAACAAATACCTAAACAAAAAGGCACGCAAAGCGCTTGAGGAACTGCTCAAGGGCCAGTCACTGGCGATGGCAAGCACATGGATGGACGAAATTAAATCCGACTCAACGTTTGACTATATGTCTGACTGGCATTGGGTGACCATACCCTATGGCATGACCTATGAACAAACCGAAAAGAACAAGAACGGTGATATCATCCAAACCCTCGACCGGATCATAACAGAGCTTAAATCGAAAAAACTTTCCGCTTCCGAGCAAGCACAGCGCATCAAGATCCTGATTCACCTGATTGGTGATATTCACCAGCCACTTCACGTAGGCGGCAAAAACGACAAAGGCGGAAACGATGTTAAAGTGATGTGGTTTCGTGCTGACAGCAACCTGCACCGCGTGTGGGACAGCGACATCATCGATGACACACGACTGAGCTATACCGAGCTTGCTGAATCGCTTGATACGCCTTCTGCAACCGACCTGAGAAACTGGCAAAACACCCGGGTGCTGGATTGGGCAAAAGAAAGCCAGGGATATGCCGAGCAAGTGTATGACACTGGCAACGGACGGCTTGGCTATCGCTACTCATATCTCTACTATCATATTATCCGTCACCGCTTACTTCAGGCAGGTGTCAGATTGGCTGGAGTCTTGAACGACATTTACGGAAAATAATACTCATCCGGTTTTTTAGTAAATTCGGTTGCTCTGAATTTTAAAAGCCTTATGAAAATACTATCCCATCAGGCGTTGCTATTTGGTGGGCTTGCTCATCCGCTGGACCAGGTGTCACACCAGAAAGGTATTGACCCGCTGGTGCTGCGCCACAACGATTAATCCATAAGTAAAATGAAAAGACTTCTTATCACCTTCCTTCTGCTGGCGAGCTTTTACCTGAATCTGCACGGTCAGGAAATGACGTACGCAGAAAAACTCGGCTATCCGAAAGGTTCAAAGGTTCTGATCCTGCACGTGGATGATGTTGGTATGTCATGGGACTCCAACGAGGGCGCGATCAACGCGATTGAGAAAGGAGTGGCGACATCGTTAAGTGTCATGATGCCATGTCCGTGGGTTCCGGGATTCATCCACTACTTAAAAGATCACCCGAAGATTGATGCAGGATTACATCTTACACTAACCTCAGAGTGGAAAGATTATCGGTGGGGACCGCTGAAAGGCAAGCCTGCAGTGCCGGGACTCGTTGACAAAGAGGGCGCGCTTTGGCCCTCGGTTCAAGAAGTAGTCAAGAACGCTTCCGCGGATGAAGTCGAGCAGGAGATTCGGGCCCAACTTGCCAGAGCGCGAGAAGCCGGGTTCGAACCAACCCACATGGATTCGCACATGGGAACATTGTTCGCCACACCGCAATTCATGGAGCGCTACATCAGCGTGGGTGTCGAAAACAAAATTCCCGTTATGTTTCCTGGTGGACATAGCACCATGATCTCAAGACAAATGAACATGACACCTGAGCTGCGGACTCAGCTAACGCAAACCGGTGCTATGCTTTGGAATGCAGGCTTACCAGTGCTGGACGATCTCCACAACGTAAGCTACGGTTTTGAATACAGAGACGATTCGAGCATGAGCGATGCAGAACTTCAAAAAATTGCTACCAAAAACTACATACAGACGATTCGCGACCTGAAACCGGGGCTAACGATGGTGATCATGCATTGCACGTCCCCGTCCGAAGTCTTTTCACGAATAAGTGATTCCGGCCGAGTAAGAAAAGCCGATATGCTTGCCATGATGGATCCTGAATTCAAAAAATTCCTGGAGCGAGAGAAGATCATTCTTACCACCTGGCGGGAGGTGAAAGAAAAAAGGGCTAACGTGAAGTAGCCCCTTTTAATAGACTAATTTCCATTCCGTTTTCGCGTATAGACATAGCGGAATCGCTGTGCATGAGCGTCTGCACTCTCTGACGGCTGCAACGTCATGGTGTTATCGTCAAAACGAATCTTATACTCGACAACTTCGTTTCCACTTGCGCTTTCGAGATAAATCACGTTTTGCACTTCGTTAAGTTTAAAGGCACCGCTATCGATCTGCTCGCTGTCAGAATAACTTATGTACTTGTTTTCACGGGTAAATTCAAAAGAACGATTTAAACCGACCGTATCCGTGTTTGTAATATCTTTGTTTCCTTTAAATATTCCCGTTACTTCCCACACGCCAACCACCTTTTCAATATTCTTTGTTGGTGTTTCGTTGTTGACAGGAATGTCGCGTTTGTCCTTTACTGAAAAGTCTTTCTTGTCCTTTCCATTTTCCTGGGCCATTGCATTGTGAGTAAACAGACTCAGTGCAACGCCACACAGCACGATATGCAATTTCTTAAACATAGTTTTATTTTTGAAGAAGCAAACAGCAAAAAGCTGTGCCTCCCCCCTCTTTCTGCTGGTGATTTCATTTAAGAACTACGGCCGTTTCCATCGTGTATTTTTATACCCGTATTGATGGCGCCTGTATGGCATGAGTATTTTGCTTTTGGATGGAAACCAAAATCTATGGCCACAAACAGCTTAACTCAAACTAAAACACTCTCAACCACCAGCGACCTCCAGCAAAAATTAATTAACTGTGCGATTGTCTGCGAAAGCTGCGAAACTTCATGCCTGAATGAAGACAACATTACCCTGCTTGCCAGATGCATCGAGCTGACTCGCGATTGCGCAGACATCTGTATGCTTGGATCCAGGATCGTGCAGCGCGACAGCGAAATCGAAGAAGATTACCTGAAACTCGTTGCTACCATGTGCATGATGTGTGCGGAAGAGTGTCGTAAACATTCGCATGAACATTGTCGGGTTTGTGCCGATGAATGCGAGGCTTGCGCGCAGGCTTGCGAGAAATAAACAGAGAAGGCGAAGGCCTTCTTTTTTTTGCCTGGGGCAGCACTTCAATAAACCATACATCTGCGCCCTGAGTTCCTCGTGAGTGCAATCGAAATCAGCGTGCAATTTGCGGCAGGAGCAGTCGATACGTCATAAAACCTTACACCAAACTATTGCAACTGCGTTAGTTTTTTCCCTCCTCAAATCAAGCTACCTTTGTAATAACTAACCTCACTAATGACCTCCGCCAAAGGCCTTACGGTGCTAATGCTTCTTGCATTCCTGCCAGCGCATGTTTTCGCGCAAGGGAATGTTGCGGACAGCCTGGAATTAAAACTTCACACTGTTTCAGGCGAAAAACAGGTCGACATCTTAAATCAACTCGTATACGAATACATCACGGTTGACAATGAAAAAGTGATTCGCTACAGCGATGCCGGCATCAAGCTGGCAAAGTCGATCAACTACAAAAGAGGCGAAGGAATAGCTTACACCTACCGGGGTGTATTCGATCACATGTCTGGTCAATTCAGCAGTGCCTATCGGAACCTGCACACTGGTTTGCGTCTGTCAACTGAAGCGGGTGACCGTGACAATATAGGGTACGCATTCATGCAGCTCGGCATTTGCGGGCTCGAGGAGGTGAACACAGACTCAGCTTACCTGTACCTGACAAAAGCGCTCACCGTGTTTAAAGACAGTACAAATCCGGAATCGCTGTCGAAAGTCTACCGGAACATGAGTGCTTTGTTTGGCCAGCGCTTTCAGCAAGACTCACAGCAATTTTACCTGCAGAAGGCAATCACAATTCGTAGGCTTCTCCCCGACCGATCGCTTCTGGTTGATGCACTCGCGCTGCAGGCAAGCCTGAAAATCAATACTGGCGATGTGGTTACTGCCGAACAGCTTATAAACGAAGCGGACGAAATTCTAAAGACTTATCCGGACGACCTGGAGAACCTCAACGATGTTAAGCACGTCCGCGCGCTGGTTCTGTTTCAAAAGGGACAGTTTGAAGAAGCAGTCGCGTTATTTGACTCTGCCCGCAACTATTACTCCAGGCTTTCATTGTTCAGACGATATGTCACACTGCTGGCCGACCTTGGCAAAATCTTCTCTGACCGTGGAGAGTATGAGCTGGCACTCAATAACTACTATGAAGCCTTACGCGTAAGCCAGTCGAAAGGATTTGAAACGGAAACATACATCATTCGAACGCGCATTGGCTGGATCAATTTCAATCTTGGCGACCTGAATCAGGCACTTGCCCTCGCTGAAGAGTCGCTGCATTCTAAGCCTAGAAAGCTTCTTACCGGTGACCTCGCTCATACACTGACATTAAAAGGCGTTGTGCTCACCGACATGGGTAAGTTCAACGAAGCTCGCATATGTCTCGACTCAGTAAAAAGCATCTATGAAAAGGCGGGCAATGCGCATGGGCTGAGTGAAACGCTGATGAACCAGGGTGCGCTGGAAAGCAGGGTAGGAAATTATTCAAAAGGACTTTCGCTGTACTCGCAAAGCTTGCGGCTGGCAGAACAGTCGAAATACACCTATGGTCTTGCGTGGTCGAACTGGGGAACAGCAGACATCTACTTCAAGCAGCGCAACTACAGCAGTGCCGCCAAATACCTGGACCGTTCTGAAAAATTCTGCAACGTTATTGGTGCGACCGAATTACTTATCCGCAATTACATAACCAGGCGAGATTTGCTCGCAGCGCAAGGTCGTTATAAAGAGTCCCTCAAGTATTCTATCCTCGCGGGTCAGCTCAATGATTCGATTCACCGGACAGACCTGGCAAGGCGTTTTGTGAATTTGGAAAAGATCCAGGCCATCGAGCAGCGTGACCGCAACATCGAAGTGTTGCAAAAAGACAAGCAATTGGCGGAAGACAAGATCGCTCTTCAGGAGTCGCGGCTTCGTCAGCAATACATTTTGATAATCGCAGGCCTTGTCGGCATCGCTCTCCTGGCAACCCTTGTATTTATTTATTACCGTTTCTACGCGCGAATCAGGAACCTGAACATCGAGATCACAGAAAAGAATTCGCGGATCGAGGCACAGTCAGCTACCCTGCAGGAGGTAAACCAGGAACTTAACCGACTTTATTTTGAAGTATCGGAGCAGAATGAAGAGATCCAGGCGCAGGCCAACGAATTAGCGGAGAGCAACCGCAGCATAACCGACTTAAATCGCGGACTTGCCAAGCTCATTGAGGAGAAAACAGTAGAGCTGAGACGAACCAATGATGAGCTTGTGAAACACAACAACGAATTACTCCAATTCTCCTACACCGTTTCGCACAATCTTCGCGGGCCCGTTGCGCGCGTGCTTGGCCTCGCCACTCTGGTACAGTCCGAGCAGGAACTTGCGCAGGCAAAACAATGGATTTCTCTCATTGCTAAAACAGCGTCTGAACTGGATGCGATCATCAAAGACCTCGGAAAGATTCTGGAACTACGCCACGAACCTAACCGTTATCGCGAAGTCGTTGAACTTGCTGATGAGTGGCGCCAGAGCATTAGTCTCCTCCAGGACAGCCTGACTGGAGATGAAGAGATTATCTCCGATTTTAGCGCGCTTCCTGAGCTGATCACTGTGAGGCCGATGCTGCAAAGTATCTTATACAATCTATTGAGCAATGCCATCAAATTCCGTTCGCCCGACCGTCCATTGGTTGTGCGTGCAACGAGTCGCGTAACAGACTCAAAAGCCGTGATCGAAGTAATCGACAACGGGCTGGGATTTAACTCTGAAAAATACAGGGAGAAATTATTCCGCCTGTATACTCGCTTTCATTCCCATGTGGAAGGAAGAGGATTGGGGCTGTACCTTATCAAGTCGCAGGTCGAGGGATTGCACGGTAGGGTGGAAGTTCATTCACAACCAGGCACCGGCTCGCGTTTCACGGTTACTTTACCAATCGTCAAATCGGAAGTTGTTCAGAACGTGATTTAACTTCCCATCAGGCTTAGCACGTCATTTTCGGCAAGTGGTTTTCCCATGTACACGTCAGCGCCCAGCGCCATCGCCCGCGCTCTTTCATCAGGCGTTACGTGGGAGCTCAACACTACAATTTTTGCCGCTGAGATATTGAGTTTCTTAAACGTTTCGATGAATTGAAATCCCGTCATGGTCGGCATCTCGAGGTCGACAAAAATGTAATCCGGCAACAGGCCGTCATTGATCAGCGTAAGTGCTTCTTTACCATCGTAGGCTGAATGAATTTCACACGGTACGCCACTTACCTCGAAGATCTTCGTACTGAGGAAGTGAAAGATGCGTTCATCGTCAATGAGAAGAATCTTTTGCATATAGGACAGTTGTCGCTCCAATATAGCCCAGGCAGAACCAATAAAAAAGCGGGATTCTTTGGGAGAGCGAAACCAGAAGGCATGAGAGGAAGGTAATATGGTAGTCCCGACAGGAATCGAACCTGTATCAAAAGTTTAGGAAACTTCTATTCTATCCATTGAACTACGGGACCGTTACAATTTTACATTTCTACATTTGACATTTTTTAATTTAATACTGCACCCCCAGCATGATGCTCAGACCCGCTTGGATAAATTTCAAACGTAAAATTTCAAATTTTCTCGGGGCAAATTTAAACAATTAACGTTATGATTCAATCGGAGTAGAGTCTTTCCAATTCTCCGAGTAATATGCATTGTCCTGCTTAATGTAGTGCGGATAAATCTTCATATGCTTCTCCCGCACCTGCTCGAAGAGCACTTGCTTGAGCTGGTCGATGTTTTCTTTGGCTGTTGCTGAAATAAAAACAATATGCTCAAAACCGTGCTCGCGGTAAAAACCTTTCATTTCTTCCAGGTTCGCATCTGGATGCTGCTGCTTGTACAGGTCAATTTTGTTCAGCACTAAAATGGTTGGTCGGTCTCCAGCCCCAATCTCGCCAAGCGTGCGCTTTACCACGTCAATCTGGTTGTCGTGAAATGGATGAGCAACATCCACCACATGGACCAGGATGTCGGCTTCCCGGACCTCATCCAGCGTAGACTTGAACGACTCAATCAGATGGTGGGGAAGTTTTCGAATAAACCCAACCGTGTCCGACAACAAAAAGGGAATGTCGCCAACGGAGACTTTACGTACAGTTGCATCTACTGTGGCAAATAACTTGTTCTCAGCCAGCACATCTGATTTCGACAGCAGATTCATCAGCGTTGACTTGCCCACGTTTGTGTAGCCAACCAGAGCAACGCGCACAATATTCGAGCGACCCTTTCGCTGCGTGCTGCGTTGCTTTTCTATCTTTTCAAGGCGGTCCTTCAAAATGGTGATCTGATGGCGAATGTTGCGTCTGTCGGTTTCGATTTCACGCTCACCGGCACCACCGCGAGTTCCTGTTCCGCCTCGTTGACGTTCAAGGTGAGTCCACATTCGCGTCAGGCGTGGAAGCAAATATTGGAAGCGGGCAAGCTCTACCTGCGTGCGGGCCTGAGCGGTTTGCGCCCGCCAGAGGAAAATATCGAGGATCAGTAAGCTGCGATCATAAATTCTGACCTTGTGATCCTCGCGCTCTTTAGGATTCAACTCTCGCTCAAGGTTCCTCAACTGGGAGGCGCTGAGGTCACTGTCAAATATTACGTGTTTTACATCATTTGCGAACACATAATGCTTGATTTCTTCGAGCTTGCCCTTTCCTATGAAGGTCCTTGAATCCGGCTGTGCCAGGTTCTGCACGAAATGCTGGAGCGTTTTGATGCCTGCGGTCTCGGCAAGGAACTCCAGTTCGTCCAGGTGCTCCTGGGTCTCCACTGTTTCTTTGGTATTACCTAAAGCAACTAGGATCGCTGTATTTGAATTTTCGTGCATATTTTTAAAAAGTGGCTCAATGTAACGTTCAAAATCGGGACAAGGTTTCTTTTTTCGGGTTACTTTGTAATATCTTTGGGGTATTTACTTAGAGAAATTGGCAGAATAACGATGAATTTGGCTGTTTGTCGAAGAATGGTCAGGTGTTTGCGCTAGGATGTGCCAAAACGTAGAGCCCAATGAAAGTTGCTATAGTCCTAAACACCTCCTGGAATATCTACAATTTCAGGTTGAACTTTGTGCGCGAGCTCATCAATCAGGGTTATGAAGTCCATACAATTGCGCCCGTTGACGACTTCACCGACAAGCTAATTGCGGAAGGCTGTATCCACCACCGGGTAAAAATGGACAGCCGTGGCGCAAATCCAATCAAGGACTCAGCGCTGATCCTCGAACTATTCCTGATCTATCGCAAAATTCGTCCCGACATTGTCCTCCACTACACCATCAAGCCCAATGTTTATGGAACGCTCGCGGCCACGCTGCTTCGCATCCCCGTGGTAAATAACGTGTGTGGACTCGGTACCGTTTTCTTAAAGAAAAATATTGTCTCCCTCTTCGCCCTGTTACTTTACCGCATCAGTTTTCGGTTTGCCAAGCGGATTTTTTTCCAGAATCCGCAAGACCGTCAACTTTTTATCGACAAGAACATCATTGGACCTGCCGTTGCCGATCTCGTTCCGGGATCTGGCATTGATCTGAATCGCTTTCAGCCGATGGTCTTTAAACGTAACGAGAAATTTACGTTCCTCTTGATTTCACGTTTGATAACCGACAAGGGTATCCTTGAATATGTTGAGGCTGTAAAGAAACTGAAAGCCGAGGGAATAAATGCGAAGTTCCAGATTCTTGGGGCGAAAGATCCGCAGCATAAACGCGGAATTCAGCTTGATGTCATTGACGAATGGATTCAGTCGAACACCGTGGAGTATCTTGGAACAACCACAGACGTAAGAACCCATATCGCAAAGGCCGACTGTATTGTATTGCCATCTTACCGCGAGGGAACCCCGCGAACACTCCTGGAAGCAGCCAGTTCAAGCAAACCTATCATAGCCACCGATGTGCCTGGATGCAACAATGTTGTGGTGAACAACTTCAACGGCCTGCTTTGCAAGCTCAAAGACGCAGATGACCTGGCGCTGAAGATGAAAGAAATTTCTACGTACGATGACACTGTGCTCCAGAGCTTTGGCAAGAACGGCCGATCGAAAATGGAAGCAGAGTACGATGAATCTTTGGTGATAAACAAGTATCTTCACGCCTTGAAAGAAATAAAAAAGGCATCTTAATCATCACCTCATGCAAGTAAGACAAACCGGTATTGAAGGACTGGTTGAAATCATCCCGTCAATCTTTAGTGACGACCGTGGCTGGTTTTACGAATTCTACAACAAAAGGGCATTCGACCAGGCAGGTATAACCCACACATTTGTTCAGGAGAATACATCGTTTTCAAAAAAAGGCGTCATCCGGGGCCTCCATTTCCAGAATGAACCGCATGCGCAGGGAAAGCTGGTCACGGTACTGCAGGGAAAAGTGGTAGATGTGGTTGTTGATTTGCGTCCTGGGTCAAAGACATTCTGCAAAGTCTACTACCAGGAGCTAGATGCCGAGAAGCGAAACATGCTCATGGTACCTGAAGGCTTTGCGCACGGCTTTGCTGCCCTGGAAGACACGGTGTTTTTCTACAAGTGCACCAACTTTTATAACAAAGCAGCCGAGTCGGGCATCGTTTGGAACGATCCACAACTGAACATTCAATGGCCTGTCTCCGACCCAATCGTCTCCGACAAAGACCGGGTGCTTCCTACGCTAGAAGAATTACTCCGAAAATGAGTATCTTCCGCAAACTATTTCAGGTGACCATCCGACTGTCTCTAACAATTTGCATGCTCGGGGCAATGTTGTGCTCCTGTGCCTCGTATAAACAAAACCTAATGTTCAAGACGGATGGGTATGCGGGCTTGGAAAAGGAACGGCAAACGGCAGAATCAAATTATGTTATTCAGAAAAATGATGTTCTGTCGCTCGAGATTTATACTAACCAGGGGCAACGGATCATTGACCCGAACTATGAATCACTGAAAGAGTCTCCTGGCCAGCCTGCGAGAGCCGAGCAGCCCACCTACCTGGTGGACAAAGATGGGATCGCGAAGCTTCCCTTCTTGCAAGAGATTAAACTTGAGGGCCTCACGCTCCGCCAAGCAGAGGAAATCCTTCAAAAGGAATACACCAAACTTTACCAGGAGCCGTTTGTCGTATTGAAGATAACCAACAAGCGCGTAACGGTACTCGGTGCGCCTGGTGGAAAAGTTATTCCCCTGCTTAACGAAAACGTGAACCTTGCAGAAGTGCTGGCGCTCGCGGGCGGTATTAACCGCGATGGTAAGGCAACAAACATCCGCGTGCTTCGCGGTAAACAAATTTTCGTTGCCAACTTCAGCACAGTAGAAGGTTACTTGAGAGACAACATCCTGATTCATTCCGGAGACATCATATACGTGGAGCCGGTGAGAAAACCGTTCTTCGAAGGTCTCCAGGACTACGGGGCCTTGTTTGGTATAATTACAAGCATCGGGACATTAACGCTTCTGATCCTGAGGACAAACTGATTTTGGAAAGTCAACAAAACATATCGACCTCTTCACCCGACAGCATTGATGTAAAAAAGCTGGCGATGATCATCAGTGCAAACTGGATCTGGATTGCGTTGATGTTTGTTATTATTAATGCCGCGGCTTACCTGTTTATTCGGTACACAAAGGATGTGTACGAGTCCGAATCAGAGATGAAGCTGGAGTTGAAGTCGGAAGCTTCCGATCTGGGTATCGCTACCATGATGGAAGACAAAAATCGAAACCTGGTGTCGGGTGAGATTGAGATTATCCGCTCGAAGTTGTTTTTGAACAGGGTGGTCGAGTCCTCGCATTTTGAAGTAAGCTATTACAGCGTTGGAAGGGTTTTGAATTACGAACTTTTCACCCGTGCGTCCGCCCGGATCAGCAGTTATAACAAGGATCACTCACTGTATAATGTCCCCATTTCGTTCGAGGAGATCAATACGTCCGAATACACCCTGAGCATCCCCGGAGGAACAAGTGTAAAGGGTCGTTACGGAAAAAAAGTGTTGCTAGGCGACCTCGAACTGATCCTGGAACGGAACCCTGACTTCATAAGAGGGGATGAGATCGGCTATTTCTTTGTTATCAATAGCCGCGAGGCAATGCTGGATTACCTGAGCAAAAACCTCTCCGTTGAGCCGCTTAATTTCAACGCAAACACCATCCGGTTGTCATTTAAGGACAACAATGCCTTGAAGGCCCAGGCGGTGTTGAACCGAATCGACACGCTTTATCTCCAATACAGTCATGAGCAAAAGAACCTGGCAAACAAGCAAAAGATTGACTGGCTTGAAAATGAGCTGAGCCAGCTGGAGAAGAAGATGGAAGCCCATGAAGACTATTTCAAAAGCTTCACCTTGCAGAACAAAAGCATCAACCTCGATGACGACTTCCGCAACACCGTTCAGGCTATCCACGAGATCGATTCGCAACGCTACTACCTGGCGCAACGCGTAGGCAATGTTAATCAGCTTATTGAAAGTTTGCAGAAGAAAGAAATGCTCGTGTCGCTTTCCCTCCGTGAGCACCTGCCTTCTGCGACAAACCGGCTTATCGAAGAGCTGCAGCGCCTTCAAACTGAACAAAACCGGCTGAAGCTTTCGTACCAGGAAGTGAGCCTGGCTTACCAGCAGAAACAAAAAGAAGTTGATAACGCAAGAGCTTCCGCGCTGGAGCAGCTAAACGACCTTCGCGGCACGTGGCTTAGCCGACTCCAGGAGTTGAACAAACAGAAGGCAACCCTGGAAACGCGATTCGCTACCCTTCCCGACAAGAGCACAGAATTTTCAAAAAATCAGCGTTACTACAAGCTTTATGAAGAGTTTTACCTGACGCTCATGCAATCCAAGTCTGAGTTTGAAATTGCACAAGCTGGCAGCACTCCTGATTTCAAGATCTTGTCGCCCGCCACCCTTCCAGTCACTCCGATCGCACCTAAGAAGGCAATGATTGCGGGCATCGGGTTGGTCGCCAGCATCGTCACCATCTTTATATTTATCTGCATCCTCTACATTGTCAACAATAAGATCACAAACCTTTCTGAACTGGATCGTATTGAACGTGCTCCCCTCCTCGGTGCAGTACCTTTGTCACGCCAGATCAACGGAGGACTCCACATTCTCGACTACCCAAAATCTGTGGTGAGTGAATCGATCCGCACGCTGCGCACCAACCTGGATTTCTTCCAGGTCGACAACAAACAAAAGGTTATCGCGGTGTCGTCAACCATATCAGGTGAGGGGAAATCATTCATAGCGATGAACCTCGGTGGCGTGATCGCCCTTTCCAAGAAGAAAGTTGTTCTCATCGATCTTGACATGCGTAAGGCAAAAGATGAACTGCCTGTTGAGTCTGCTGACGGAACCAAAGGTGTAAGCACAGTGCTGATCAGGCGCAATTCATGGCAGGAATGTGTGATGAAAACATCCCTTGAAAATTTTGATGTCATTCCCTCCGGACCTCATCCACCGAATCCATCGGAGCTCCTGCTGAACGGAGAATTTACTGAACTACTTGCGGACCTGAAGAAGCATTATGACTTCGTCATTATCGACACACCACCGGTAGGACTCGTGACAGACGGCATTATGGCTATGAAACGAGCGGACATCTCCGTGTATGTATTCCGCGCCAACTATTCAAAGAAAGATTTCCTGATGACGCTCAGGCGAATCATCACCATGAATAAGTTCACCAACATAACAACCATTCTCAATGCCGTTCCATCGCCATCGCGCAGTTATGGCTATGGCTACTACGAAGAGAATGGCAGCGACAAGCTGAAATCAATTTTTAAGATCGGTGTTTAGCTGGTTCACCAAAGAACACAAAATCGAAAATCCTCTTCGGGTGGACATGCACTCGCATTTGCTCCCCGCCCTCGATGATGGTGTTCAGTCGCTCGATGAGTCGCTAGCAGTGATCAATGAACTGCGTGCATTAGGCTATACGAAACTGATCACAACCCCGCACATTATCGCTGACTCGTATCGCAACTCTCCTGAAACAATTTTACCCAAACTTGCGGAATTGAATTCCTTCCTGGAATCGAAGCATGTAAATTTTACGGTGGAAGCTGCAGCCGAATACTATCTTGATGATGCTATGATGCAACGGCTGTCACTCAACGAACCCCTTCTCACGTTTGGCAAAAAATTTCTCTTATTTGAGACCAATTTCCTCAACGAACCTTTTTTTCTTAAAGAATTTATCTTCTCGGCTACAACAAAGGGTTATCGTCTTATCCTGGCACATCCCGAACGCTACATCTACTTGCACGACAACTATTCAAAAGTGCAGGATCTGCTCGATCGCGGAGTATTGTTCCAGGTGAACCTCATCTCCCTCACCGGTTACTATTCAAAGCCGGCACGTAAACTGGCGGAAAAACTAATTACAAACAGCCATGTGCATTTCCTTGGAACGGACTGCCACAATGGCCAACAGATCGCCCTTCTGCAAAAAGCTTTCCGTTCAAAATTTTTCGAAAAAGCAATATCGCTACCTTTGATGAACAACCAATTGCTATGATCGCGGTTACAGGAGCCAACGGATTGCTTGGAAGCTACATCGTGCGCAAGCTCATTGATGAAGGAAAAGAGTTTGTCGCGCTCAAACGGAAGGACAGTGATGTGTCGTTGCTGGCAGATGTCAATTCAAAAATCAAATGGATTGACGCGGACGTGACAGACGCAGTGGCGCTCGAAGATGCGTTCGAAAATGTATCGCACGTGATTCATGCGGCTGCCGTAGTATCGTTTAACCCACGCATGGCGAAAAAGCTTTTTGATGTCAATGTTAACGGAACGCGTAATGTGGTGAACGCATGTCTTTCAACCGGTGTGAAGAAATTGATCCACATAAGCTCGGTTGCTGCGCTTGGCCGGTTGAAAGGACAATCTGAAATAGACGAAAGTCATAAATGGGTGGATAACCCACTGAATACAACCTATGCGGAGAGCAAGTATCTCGCTGAACTGGAAGTTTATCGCGGGCACGAAGAAGGTCTCAACACGGTGATATTGAATCCTTCGGTGATCCTGGCCGCTGCCGACTGGACGAAGAGCAGTGCGAAGCTTTTCAAGTACGTGTGGGATGAGAAGAAATTCTATGCGGATAAGGATATGAACTTCGTTGATGTTCGTGATGTGGCTGAGATAGTCTTGAACTTCCTTGATGTGGATGCCAACGGAGAACGTTTTATTTTGAGCGCGGGAAGCCTGACGCTTCATGACTTTTTTAACCGTGTGGCTACGCAACTCAACCGTAAAGCTCCTTCAGTGAAACTTAGCCAGTGGATGCTAAATATTATCGCATTCGTTGAGTCAGTGCGAGCGTGGCTGACGAGGAGCGAGCCACTGATTACGCGTGAAACCGCCCGGTTGGCTGACAGTTATTTCAGCTATAACAATAAAAAAATAAGAAAACAACTCAATTTCGAATTTCAATCGATTGACGAAACTATTAATTGGTGCTGCCAGTATTACATTACACTGGCGATCGCTAAAAAATGAGATAAATCCATTTACCTTTACGCCAGATTTGCCTATTTTAGGAAAACCAATTAGCCAATGGCGAGAGAATTTCGTAAACGAGAAGAGGAAAACGAGCTGATAAAACGATTTGAAGACCACCTTCGCAAAAAGAAAGTTGAATTTTTTGATCTTGACGCCTACGAAGAAATCATAGAATATTACATGATGCGCGGCAAACATACGCGCGCTCTCCAGGCCGTCAACCAGGCGATTAATCAATATCCTTTTTCAACCGAACTGGTTACGATCAAAGCCCAGATCCTTACCAACCTTGAAGACTATGATCAGGCGCTTGCGTTGCTCGATCAGGCGCACTCGCTTCAACCGAACGACCCGGAAATTTTTATTACCCGAGGATCTGTTCTTTCCTTACAGGGAAAATTTGCCGAAGCCATCGAAAATTATGAGCAGGCATTGACGCTGGCAGAAGACAAGGATGAAGTCTACTATAACATCGGACTCGCGAAACAGAGCATCGAGGATTATGCAGGAGCAATCGAGGCTTACAAAAGCGCTATTGAAGTAAATATCAGCCATGATGGTGCGCTGTATGAGCTTGCCTACTGCCTTGACCTTACCGGCCAACTGGAAAGCAGCGTTTCATACTACCAAAAATTTATTGACGAAGATCCCTACTCTGCTGCCGCATGGTATAACATGGGTATCGTCTATAACAAGCTCGAGAAATACGAAGAGGCGCTGCATGCTTACGACTATGCAATAACCATTGATGAGAACTTTGCGTCTGCCTATTTCAACATGGGCAACACGTACATGAACCAATTGCAGTACACAAAAGCATTGGATTCATTCAAGAAAACTGTTGAACTCGAAGGACCAAGTCCGGAAGTATATTGCTGCATAGGCGCTGCATATGAAAGCCTTGAACAATTTGAACTAGGCCTCAAGTATTTTCAGAAGGCAACCAAGCTGGATTCGCTGTATGATGAAGCGTGGTACGGAGCGGGAGCTTGCCTTGAAAAGTTAGAAAAATGGCACCAGGCGTTACATTTCTATAACAAGGCGTTAAAGATTCATACAGAAAATGCTGAGTACTGGAAAGCCGTGGCTCATGCCGAGTTCAAGATCGGCAACACGATCTCATGCCTCGATGCCTACGAAGAAGCCAGCAAACTTGATCCGGAAGACAAAGAAATCTGGCTGAACTGGTCGTTTGTGTATTATGAACAAGGCGATTTTTCAAAAGCTACCGATATTCTGGCCGAAGGATTTGACACCATTCCCGATGATCCTGAGCTGTTTTACAGAATGACCGTTTACCTTATTGAAGGCGGCAAATTTAAGGAGGCCTTTAATTATTTGGAAAATGCGTTAATTTTGGACTTTGATGGTCACACCGCGTTATTCGATTTCTTCCCCAAAATCGAAACTCAAAAAGCGCTGCATAAGATCATCGAGCAGTTTAGAAAAGAAAATCATTAATGAATTACGAACTTAAAAATTTGCCTGAGCGTACTAGCAAGCCCAGACAATATGGTTTTACCATGGCCATGGACAAGGGCCTGAGCATTCGTGAAGCGGAAGATTTTGTGAGCAATTGTGCTAACCATGTCGACATTGTAAAACTAGGCTGGGCAACTTCGTTTGTTACGCCCAATCTCAAAGACAAATTACGCGTTTATAAAAATGCCGGCCTGCCAGTTTACTTTGGCGGAACGCTTTTCGAGGCATTTGTGATCCGCGATCAGTTTGACGACTACCGCAAACTCCTGGATAAATTCGACATGCAGTTCGCTGAAGTGTCTGATGGGTCGATCGATCTTGATCATGACAAGAAATGCGATTACATCACGAAGCTGGCCGACCAGGTCACCGTACTTTCCGAAGTGGGATCGAAAGATGCAGACAAAATTATTCCACCGTATATGTGGATTGAGCTGATGCAGAAAGAGCTGGATGCCGGGGCGTGGAAAGTGATCGGAGAAGCACGAGAAGGCGGAAACGTTGGGCTCTTCCGTTCAACAGGCGAAGTCCGGTCCGGACTGGTCCAGGAAATTCTTACAAAAATCCCCAACGAAAAAATTATCTGGGAAGCCCCTCAGAAAGCACAACAAGTTTGGTTCATTAAGCTGCTGGGCGCGAACGTGAATCTGGGGAACATCGCACCGGAAGAAGTGATTCCGCTTGAAACCATTCGCCTTGGCCTGAGAGGTGATACATTCTTGCATTTCCTGGGAATCGAAAAAAAGAAAAACAACTCCGCTCCGCCATTTGAAGTCGACTAAAAGCGCTATTAGCGTGCAATCAGGCGGCTTTTAATTTGGCAATCCATTTCCGGGCGAGATAAATTCCTTCCATTTTTTACTCAGTATCAATAGGTTAGAGTAATTTCGCCCAGCAATTCAGGCCAAAAAAGCCCATGAAGGCAAACACGCGAATGTTTTGAAATCAATGGCATGTTGACTACATTTTGGCCCCCTTTAAAGGACCATAATCAAAAAAACACCTCAGATTTTCTGCCAATTTGTAGTGGCAAAAACGCGGCATGTAAGTGGGAATTAAATTGACGATTGCAGAAAGACAAAACAAAAATCTGAACATGGAAAAAGTATTCGGACTGATAGGACAAACCGTTAGTCACTCGTTCTCTAAAGCATATTTTGATGAGAAGTTTTTTCGCGAAGGACTCCGCGATCATCATTACGAACTGTTCCCGCTCAACAACATAAAAGAAATCGAGACACTCATTAAAGACACAAAAGGTCTTACTGGACTCAATGTGACGCTGCCGTACAAAGAACAAGTCATGAATTTCCTTGACGAAGTAGATCCGGTGGCAAAAAAAATCGGTGCAGTCAATGTCATCAAATTCAAGGATGGCAAGCGAAAAGGATTCAATACAGACTCAGACGCCTTCTACGAAACGCTGGAGAAGTGGCTTCCAAAAGACAAAAAGTTTCAAGGACTTGTACTCGGCTCTGGCGGATCATCAAAGGCAGTGCAAGTCGCGCTGCTGAAGCTTGGCGTTGACTTCAAAGTTGTTTCGCGCGAAGGAAAAAAAGGAAATCTGACCTACGCAGACCTTGAAAAGGATCCTAAAATAATTGCCCAGTCTAACCTGATCATCAATACCACTCCGCTGGGTATGCACCCCAACACCGAAAACATGCCTCCGATTGACTTCGAGGAAATCGGCTCTGAGCATTTTGTGTACGACCTGATCTACAACCCGGCACGTACGCAGTTCCTCCAGAAAGCAGAAATCCACGGTGCTAAAATCAAGAACGGTCTTGAGATGTTGCACGTGCAGGCAGAGAAATCGTGGCAGATTTGGAATAATTAAGATTTTAGATTTTAGATTTAGGATTGCCCCGGTTCCGGTTGCAAACTTTTCTCCCTTGCTTAGCTGTTACTGACATACTGTTGTCAGCAGGGGATTTATTTTTGAACGTAGAGATTCACTCTTTTTCAAATCTGAAATCTTAATTCTAAAATCTTAAATTGTTTCATGGACTTTCAATTAACCAGCGAATACGTTCCGACCGGTGATCAGCCAACCGCAATTAAACAGCTGGTAAGCGGCATTCAGAATAACGAGCCCCACCAAACGTTACTTGGGGTAACAGGTTCGGGCAAGACATTTACCGTGGCCAATGTTATCGCCCAATGCAACAAGCCGACACTTGTTCTGAGTCATAACAAAACGCTGGCCGCGCAGTTGTACGGTGAGTTTAAACAGTTTTTCCCGAACAACGCTGTTGAGTATTTCATTTCCTACTACGACTACTATCAGCCCGAAGCATTCATCCCATCTTCCAATCTTTACATTGAAAAAGATCTTTCCATCAACGAGGAAATAGAGAAGCTTCGGCTTAGTGCTACATCTTCGCTGCTCACTGGCAGGCGGGATATTGTCGTTGTTGCCTCGGTGTCGTGTATCTATGGTATCGGTAACCCCGATGAATTTGGAAAAAACGTGATCAAACTTAAGGTGGGGGAAATGGTAGCGCGTAACCGGCTATTGTTCGCGCTGGTCGACATTCTTTATCACCGTACAGAAGTGGAGTTCAAACGCGGAACCTTCCGCGTGAAAGGCGACACCGTTGATGTCTTTCTTGCATACGCTGATTATGCGATCCGAATTTATTTCTATGGCGATGAAATTGAATCGATACAACGGATCGATCCTAATTCGGGGAAAAAGATCAGTGACGAAAAAGTTGTTACCATTTTCCCGGCAAACCTCTTCGTTACCGGCAAAGATTCCCTGCACGTAGCGATGAAGGAGATCCAGGATGATATGGTGCGGCAGGTCGCGCACTTCGAGTCGGAGCTCCGCCACCTTGAAGCCAAACGCTTGAAAGAGCGAACCGAGTTCGACCTGGAGATGATGCGCGAACTTGGCTATTGCTCCGGCATCGAAAACTATTCCCGTTATTTTGATCGAAGACAACCTGGCGCAAGGCCGTTCTGCCTCATCGATTATTTTCCGGACGACTTCCTGATGGTCATCGATGAAAGTCACGTCACTGTTCCGCAGGTTCGCGCCATGTGGGGAGGCGACCGTTCGCGCAAAGTAAACCTCGTTGATTTCGGTTTCCGCCTGCCCTCAGCCCTCGACAACCGGCCGCTCACATTTAATGAATTCGAATCGCTTGTTAACCAGGTCATCTACGTTAGCGCGACTCCGAGCGAATATGAGCTCCGGAAATCAGAAGGAATTGTAGTTGAGCAGTTGATCCGCCCAACCGGATTGCTTGATCCCGAGATTGATGTTCGGCCAAGCAAGAACCAGATCGATGACTTGCTGGAAGAAATTGATGAGCGCGTGAAAAAGAAAGAACGTGTTCTTGTTACCACGCTCACAAAGCGCATGGCCGAAGAGCTCACGAAATTCATGGAGCGCGCTGGTGTAAAGTGTCGCTACATCCACTCCGAAGTTCATACGCTGGAGCGCGTTGAGATTCTGCGCGAACTGCGCCTCGGGGT
The DNA here is from genome assembly GCA_036402075.1 of Chryseosolibacter sp. Taxonomy (GTDB): domain Bacteria; phylum Bacteroidota; class Bacteroidia; order Cytophagales; family Cyclobacteriaceae; genus Chryseosolibacter. Next base: position 79,670 of record DASWTP010000201.1, read on the forward strand.
ATATGATGTGCTGGTGGGTGTTAACCTCCTCCGCGAGGGGCTTGACCTTCCGGAAGTTTCGCTTGTCGCTATTCTTGATGCTGATAAGGAAGGCTTTCTGCGCAATCAGCGTTCACTGGTTCAGACCATCGGGCGTGCCGCACGAAACGAAAATGGCCGCGTGATCATGTATGCCGACTCAATAACGGAGTCTATGCAGGTAGCTATCGAAGAGACTAACCGAAGAAGAGCCGTACAGCAGGAGTATAATAAAAAACATGGCATTGTTCCGAAAACGGTGCTCAAATCGAAAGACTCTATTCTCGGTCAAACAAAAGTTGCCGATTCGAAGAAAGGCAAGAAGTTTTACATCGAAGAAGAAGAGGCGTCATTGGCTGCAGATCCTGTAGTGGCCTACCTCACTAAGGATGAACTCACTAAAATGGCGGAGCGCACACGCAAGGCGATGGAGAAAGCTGCTAAAGAACTTGAGTTTATGGAGGCGGCAAAACTTCGTGATGAATATACCGCCCTCCAGAAGATGATTGCCGAAAAATAGACGGGAACAGGTTTTGAACGCAGAGGTAAAAGTTTTGTAATTTTCCGCTGTGAACAGACCACTCCTATTCGCTTTTCTCTTGCTAAGTTCAACCGTCTGTTTCTCACAAACGAAAGGCGATATTCTCATTGGTGTTCAGCTCGATCTGATCAAAACAAACAACTCAGGCTATTTTCAGCGATTGCAGGCAGGCACAGAAGGAAACTGGTTTTTCCACAAACGCTTTACCGCTACGGGAGGATTCGAATACTGGTCCGAAAACCGGCAACCAAGCCTGGTGACTGGTGTTCGCTGGTATCCTATTGAAGAAGCCTTTCTTCGCGTTCGAGGATTGCTGGGCGCAAATGATTTTGCAGTAGGCGGAGGCTGGTCAATGCCTGTGAACGAAAAAATCCGTTTTGAAGCGCTTAGCGATTTCTACTTTGCGGGGCACATCACCATTCGCGCTGGGTTTACGTACACGTTATTGAATACTTCGCAAAAAAAATAGTATTGGCCTTCCTACAACATTAATTGGGCTTTGTGCTCAATTAAGATACGATACATTTTTCAACCTTACCGGGATGAAAACAAAAACAATTGTACTTACTTTTTTAAGCGTGGTTTTGGCCGCAGGTGTAAGCGGTCAAGAACAAAACAAATGGTCTATCGGGGTGTACACGGATCTCGTGAAGTCAGGGAACACAGGTTTTCTTGAGCATTTTCAGGCGGCTACCGAAGTCAATTATCAGGCAGCCAAATGTATTTCGGTATCAGGAGGATTTGAGTACTGGGGACCCTACACAGGATTGGGAATGATTGCGGGCCTTCGTTATTATCCCCATAAGAATATATTCTTCCGAGCAAGGCGCATTTTCTTTATTGACAGCGAAGCAATTGGTGGTGGCTGGAAAAACGCGATCGGCAAAGGGTGGAATGTTGAAGCAATGGCGGACTACTATGTCCAAAAAACGATGGGAGACTACGCCTCTAAACGAACGGTCGCAGTCCGGGCCGGAATCACGCGTTCTTTTTGACAATTATTCTTTCACCACGTAATCGTAGATTTTCCTGGACACAGCGGCCATCGCGCTGATGCCTGCTTCCGCATCTTCGAGTTGTTTCGATAAGAGTACCAAAACATATTTGCGTCCATCGGGTAAGATTACAATGCCGGAGTCGTGACGCACGCCTGTGATGCTTCCGGTTTTATGTGCAACCTTAACGTTCGCAGGCAACTGGGCCGGAATAATTTCGTTAAACTTTTGATCGAGAAGAATCTCTTCCATCCGTTGAGAAGCTTCACGACTCACCAGTTCTCCGTTTGCAATTTTTTCGAACAAGACCATGAGGTCGTAGGCAGAGGTCACGTTGTTCATTCCTTTTTCATAGGCCTTATTATCTTCCACCCCACGAAGAACCTGTGTATCATTAACACCCATGGCCCGCAAGGTCTGCGTCACGTTCTTCGCATCCACCAGCTCGATGATCATGTTGGTAGCCAGGTTGCTGCTCACGATGATCATGTCGTACATCAACTCATCGATGGTTCGTTTTTCACCAAGGTGCTTGTAAAGGTCCTGTTCGCTGTCGTCAGCGGAATCAAGTGCAAACGGACTTCCATCAACAATACTTTTGAATTCGTTCTTGAGGACCAGTGAATCACGCATCGAGAATTTTCCCTCCTGAGCTTGTTTGAACACCTCCACCATTACCGGTGTCTTCATTGTGCTGGCCGCGTGAAAAATCTCGTGCTCATTGACGAAAATTGTTTCTCCCGTTTGGAGATTTTTGAAGGCGAGTGCGAAGGTGCCTTTTTGTTTGGAAAAAGTATCGGTGATTTCTTTCATTAGCCGATCATTTTT
>DASWTP010000202.1:0-15610 GCA_036402075.1 Chryseosolibacter sp.
GGATCTTCGAATTCTCGTTGTTAAAGAACACAAGCAGGCTGTCGGACATTCTGCGATCCTGCAGGTTCGCAATCGTGACAAATGTTTCATCGTGCTTGAACACGTTTCCCGACTCATCTTTTGAGCACGAGCTTAACACAGCAATTGAAATGGCGAAAAGGAAAATTCTATACATAGAGGTTGTTAAAGCAGTGGTGGTGACACGAGCGCTTTGGTTACTACATCTTCAAATTCAATCTTGGCGAGGCGTAACGCGTATAATAGAAATTTAATTTCTTTCAGGTGAACCCGACCATCCACTTCAGCAAGTTTGTATAAGGTAACGAACACACGCAACTTTTCGTCCTCGGTACATGAATTCACGGTGTCAACACCAAGCTGAAAGAGCTCACGCTCGCGCTTTCCCTGGATGGTTGAGACGAAATGGTCGAAAAAATCATTCGATATGTTCTCCCGTTTTCGAATCATGTCCAAGGCTTTAACTTCGTGTTCATCGATGGTGCCATCCGCACTTACCAATAAGTGAGTCAAATAGAGCAAGGCGGAATGGTAATGGTTCACGCCCTAAATATACAATGCGCACTGCGATTGCAAAGAAAGGAATTTAGCGAAGCACCTGGTAAACGATGAAGGCAGAGATGTACGCCAAGCCTGTCATGTAGATCAGCTGGAGGAGAGGCCATTTCCAACCTTTTGTCTCACGGTAGACAATCGCCAGCGTGCTCATGCACTGCATGGCGAAGGTGTAGAAGATCAGTAGTGAAAGCCCCACGGCAGGCGTGTATCTGGGGCCTCCCGTATCCGGGTTAATTTCTTCCTTCAGCCGGCTCTTAATAGTGCCTTCATCTTCCTCGCCAACGCTTCCGATGCTGTAGATTGTGGCAATGGTGCCGACAAAGACTTCACGGGCAGCAAACGAAGTGATCAGCGCGATTCCGATCTTCCAATCGTAGCCGAGTGGCTTAATGGCAGGCTCGATTGCTTTGCCTATAATTCCAGCGTAGGAGTTTTCGAGCTTGTAAGCGGCAATGCGATCTTCAAGCCCCTGTTCGGTGAGCCTTTGATTGGCTGTCTCCTGCAGCACATAGTCACGGGCATTTTCAAGTTTGTCGCCCGGTCCATAGCTCGCCAGAACCCAAAGGATGATAGATATCGCCAGAATCACCTTTCCGGCCTCGAGCACAAATGCTTTTGTTTTCTCAACAATCGTGTAACCCACGTTTGACCACTTCGGGATGCGATAGGTCGGCAACTCCATGATCAGGAAACTTCTTTCTTTTACGCTGATTAGAAGCTTCATGATGTAGGCAGACACAATGGCCGCCAAAAATCCGAGGAGATACAACCCCATCAATGCAAGTCCCTGGAGGTTAAAGAAACCCAGGGCGGTCTGGTTTGGAACGATGAGCGCAATGAGGATGGTGAAGATTGGAAGACGAGCTGAGCAGCTCATCAGCGGAGTGACGAAAATGGTTATGGTTCGCTCTTTCCAGTTGTCAATTGTTCGTGTGGCCATGATGGCGGGAATAGCACACGCAACCCCGGACATTAACGGAACAACACTCTTACCGTTGAGCCCGAATTTCCGCATCACTTTGTCCATGAGAAATACGACCCGTGCCATGTAGCCGGACTCTTCCAGGATGGAGATGAAAGCAAACAAGATGGCAATTTGCGGAACGAATATGACAATGCCTCCAATACCGGGAATAATGCCATCGGCCAGCAAGCTGGTGAGTGGTCCATCAGGTAAAACACTCTTAACGTACGCGCTGAAATTTGCGAAGCCTGAGTCAATGAAATCCATTGGCACGGTAGCCCACGCAAAAATTGCCTGGAAGATCAAAAATAGAATTCCAAAAAAGGAAAGATAGCCCCAGACTTTGTGGGTCAAAATCCGATCGAGACGACTGGTGGTGTTCTTCCACGACAGGTCTGCCGTTTTAAGTACCACTTCATTCAAGAGATCCTGAATGATGCTATATCGGTGAATTGTCTCCGCGCCTTGAAATTTTCCCGGGAAGAAATTATGTGTCTTTCGAACATCGGCAACGATTGACTGATCTGCCTTGGAGAGAAATCGCAGGGAGTTAGGCTGTTCCAGGAATTGATACGCTTCGTAATCATTGTCAACGTTGAGCGCTTCACGCAGTTTTTTTACCGGGGCTTTTGCTTCCTCCCACACATTAAAGGTCGTCTTTGAAGAAGGCTCGAAAGGTTTGCTCAAAATTTTCTTAAGCTCGTCAATGCCTACTCCGTTGCGAGCATTGATCGGTACAACCTGAACGCCAAGTCTTGCAGCGAGTTTTTTAAGGTCGTAGCTGATTCCTGCTTTTGCCACCAGGTCCATCATGTTCAGCACCAGGATGGTCGGCAAACCAATGTCGATGATTTGCGTCAGCAGCAGCAATCCACGCTTCAGGTTGGTTGCATCTGCAATCACCACAATCTTATCAGGTGTGTTAGCACCATGATGATCCAGGAGCACCTCGGCAACGATTTGCTCATCAAGGCTGCGGGGGTAAATGGAGTAGATTCCAGGTAGGTCAATGATCTCGGCAGTGTCGCCAGAGGGCAGCTGGCAAAAACCAGAACGTTTGTCTACCGTAACACCCGGAAAGTTTCCAATCTTCTGGTTCAAACCCGTGAGCTGGTTAAAAAGCGAAGATTTTCCCGAGTTGGGATTACCGAGCAACGCGATCCTCTGCCTCTTCTTCTCAGACATTAATTCACAATTGTAATAGTGGCAGCCTCTTCAAGGCGAAGAGACAGTTCGTAGCCTGAAACGCTGATGCAGACCGGATCGCCAAAGGGAGCAGTAAAATTGAACCGTACAGGCACTCCAGGCAGGCAGCCCATTTCCATAAGCTTTACGGAGATATAATCGTCTGTAAAGCCTGTAATGATCGCTATTTCGCCAGGTTTCATCTCCGCAACATTGCCAGGGGTTTCCAATAGAATTAATTTAGATTAATTTTAAACAAGGCAAAGATATAGGTGGTTCCCATTCCAAGCAATGATTATTGTCAGCATTTAAATTTGTATGATGAGCAAGAAAGCCAAGGAGTCAAAACGCCTCTCAGAAGATCAGGGGAAGGACGAGAAAAAGAAAAATGTGCAAAACAATGAGTCATCAGATCAATCCCCGGCAGAAGAGAAGCCATTTGATTTTGGGGGCCTGCCTGATCGGGATTTGAAAAAAAATCTCGGATGTGGCTGACGCCACGATGCCCTCCATTGGCGGAGGCTTAATCCTCCGGTTATTGTATGCATATGGATAGCGCTCCTGCAGATACAATCAAATGCTCTCAGCGGTAAAAACCCGCTTCACTCGCTCGCTTGTGCTGGTCAGAATTTCGTAGGGGATCGTATGTATTGACGCTGCGACCTTCTGGATCGGATAGTCTTTTCCAAAGATGACAACTTCATCGCCTTCCTTCGGATCTGAAACTGCGGAGAGATCGACCATCGTCATATCCATGCAAACATTCCCGATCACGGGCACTTCTTTTCCATGCACCAACACCTTTCCAACGCCCCGGCTAAACGCACGGCTGAATCCATCGGCATAACCAATGGCAATTGTTCCGATAGCCATGTCGTGCTCTGCCTTGCCTTTGCGGCCGTAGCCTATCGTTTCACCTTTTCGGATGTTTTTAATTTGGGAGATAATCGTTTTGAGCGTTGCCACGGGTCGTAGGGAATCGAACTTCTCGGTGGTTGGGTCTACTCCATACAACCCTATCCCCAGGCGCACCATATCAAACTGGTAGCGCGAAAGCCGCAATATTCCCGGGGAATTCAGGATGTGATACAAAGGCTTGTAGCCCAGCTTGTCACGGATGGCGTTTGCGCCTTTCAGAAACCGCTCGACCTGCTCATCAGAGAACTGATCGTGCTCGCGCTCATCGGCTCCTGCCAGGTGGCTGAAGATTGATGCAACGTTAAGATTTGGGTTCTTCGTCAATGTGCTTGTGAGTTCTGCGATGTCATTTTCATCGAATCCCAGCCGATGCATACCCGTGTCGAGCTTGATGTGGATGGTTCCCGCACGACCTCCGAGGAACTTGATGAAGCTGTTCAAAATTTTGAAGCTGTAGATCTCAGGCTCAAGCTTGTTTGGCAGCAACAGTCCGAAGCTTTCCTCCGATGGATTCATCACCATAATAGGCAATGAAATATTGTTCTTGCGGAGATCAACGCCCTCGTCAGCATACGCCACACCGAGGTAATCAACTTTATGGTATTGGACGATGTTAGCGATCTCTGCGCTTCCGCTGCCATAGGCAAACGCCTTCACCATGACCATGATCTTTGTTGATGGAGATAGTTTGGCACGAAAGAAGTTAAGGTTATGCACAACAGCACCCAGGTCAATTTCCATCACAGTACCATGAACTTTCCGTTGCAGCGCGCTTATGATTCGCTCGAAAGCAAACATTCGCGCGCCTTTTACCAGCACAACTTCTTGCTGAATGTCATTGGTGTCGAAGTTGTCCAGGAAATCTTGCGTATCGGAAAAAAATTTTGAGTTGGCAGGGAATGCTGCGCGATGCCCGGAAAGAATTTTGCCAACGCCTACAAAACTCGTTATGCTATTTTTTGACACCAGCTGAGCAATTTGCTTCACCATGTCTTCATCTGTCAATCCCGACTCCAGAATATCAGAAAGAATCAATCGCTTCTTTTGTTTCTGATGTTGGTTGGCAAGAAACTCGAGGCTGATCTGAACGCCAGCAAGGTCATTGTTGTATGTATCGTCAATGATCTGACTTTGGTTGATCCCTTCCTTCAGCTCAAGCCTCATAGGAACTGATTGCAGTGCCTGGATGCGGTCCTGAATTTCCGCAGGTTTGTAACCCAGGTGGATCATCATGCAGATGCAATGAATACAATTCTCAATCGAAGCCTTATCGGAAAAAGGAATAGCAAATGAGAATGAAGTGCCCTTCAGAAAGAACGTGTGTCGCGTGCCTTCGGACTTAACCTGGATTCCCGCAGTTGAGGATGTCCCCCAGCTCAGTGATGGAATGTCACTTTCAGCGATTGCTTTGTCGATTGGCTTATGATCCTTACAATAGATCAGCAGCTTCGAATGGGCAAATAATTTAAGTTTCTCCTGGATTTTTTGTTCGAGCGAAGAGAATCCTTCATTGTGAGCAGAACCGATGTTTGTGAAGATTCCAAGCGTTGGTATAATGACGCGCTCGAGTTTTTCCATTTCGTTCGCCTGCGAGATTCCAGCTTCAAAGATTCCAAGTTCGTGGTGTTGTTGTAACTGCCATACCGAAAGAGGAACACCCAGTTGGGAGTTATAGCTTCCTGGATTCTTGGCGATCTTATAATCTGGCGAAAGGAGTTGGAAGAGCCATTCCTTAACTATTGTTTTTCCGTTGCTCCCCGTGATTCCGATCACAGGCACATCAACTGAGGCGCGTTGGTGCGCAGCCAGCAACTGAATTGCTTCTATGGCCGATCGCACAACGATAATGTTGCTCTCGGGCAACGTGTCAACAACGTTTTCCTGCTCCTCAATCACAAACTGACGAATTCCTCTCGCGTGAAGGTCAGCGAGAAACCGATGTCCGTTGTGGTGCTCCCCTTTGATAGCAAAGAATACGGTAGCCTCCGAGGCCGATGCCTTCCTGCTATCCGTGAGGAGTGTGACCACAGGCTGATCCTGGTAAAGCGCAAGAAGCTTGCCTTTTGTGATTGATTCTAATTGCGAGAACAAGATCATAGCATGTTTTAGAAAAGGCGCGCACCGTTCGGCACTTTGCGCTCCGGACTACACAATACTACTGCGTTGTTCTCATCCGCAAAACCAGTGACGAGTATTTCCGAAATAAAATTGGCAATCTGTTTTGGCGGAAAATTGACCACGCACACCACTTGCTTTCCAATAAGTTCATCCACTTTGTAATGTTTCGTTATCTGGGCACTCGAGTGTTTAATGCCCAGAGGTCCGAGGTCTACTGATACCCTATATGCAGCCTTTTTCGCCTCAGGAAATATATGTGCCTCCGTTATTGTCCCCACCCGAATATCGACTTTTTCGAAATCTGACCAGTTTATCATAAGTTTTCAAAAGGCTGAAATTACCCCTGAAACCCAAGTTTTGAAAGGAATTTAAATTTCGTTAACAACTGCCAATGCAGAAAAAAGTTTTTTAACTGGTGATTCTGCCTTTATTTTGTACTTTTCTGGAACCAATAATTAAAATTCTGGTTGTAAGTACGTTCTATCAGTCGATGAAGATTTCACTTTACCACATTGCTTTAGTGATCTGCCTTGCTGCAACAGCCGGTTTAACTGCCGTGCAGGCGCAGGACAATGTGAACCAGGAATACGAGATCACCGACTCCGATCGCGAGCGCTATGAACGTGACAGGATAATTTTTTCGCCAGGAGGAGAGGGGGAAACACGCTATGTATCACCAAGAACGGAGCCCACCGGGTCTTCCTCACCTGCACCCAAAGACACAGTTAATACCTCATCCAGGACGAACAGCACGGCCAAACCTGCACCCGTCTTGCCGACTGGCCGCAAAGAAATTCCCGGAAAAAATCCTACCAAGCAGATTCCGCCTAAACAGGACGATGACGCAATTCTGACCTTTAACTTCCTGTATTACATCATTCAGAAATACAAATTGCAGGAGATTATTGAATAAGGCTTGCTTTTTTATTTAATCTGTTATATTTGCAACGTTGTTGCATTAAGCCGTAAAGATGATCCGCCTCGCATTTTTTATTTTCTTTTCCTTGGTCTTCGTTTCAAGAGCGGCAAGTCAGTCGTGTATTGAATCTTTGCGGGGAATTGTAAAGGACGAAAGCGGTGGAATTCTTCCTGGCGCAACGATTCGCCTGGGCGAGCTCGCAGTAGTATCAGATGACGATGGCTCGTTCCGGTTTACCGACCTCTGCCCAGGAAAATATTTGTTAAAGATCGAGTTCGTGGGGTTTGAGCCAGTGCATGAATCCATAGCTGTTCCGAGCCGCAAAACCATTTCTGTCCAGTTAAGACCAATCACCACCGAGCTTCAAAGCGTAGTGATTGAAGGAGATAAACGCACAAGTGCTGTGTCTCAGGCTACGTCACTCCTTTCAAAGGATGAGCTCGCCATTTTGCACGGCAGACCGCTAGGGGAATCATTGAAAGAAATTCCAGGGGTGAGCGCGATTCAGACGGGACCATCAATCTTTAAACCGGTAATTCATGGATTGCATAGTCAGCGCATTCTGATTCTGAACAACGGCATTCGGCAGGAAGGACAACAGTGGGGAATTGAGCATGCGCCTGAAGTCGATCCTTACATCGCATCGAGCATAGAGGTAGTGAAAGGAGCGGAGACTGTGCGCTATGGTGCCGATGCTATTGGAGGCGCTATCATTATTAATCCGCCACCGCTCCACGAGGTTGAAGCACTGGGCGGTGAACTGAACGTTGGATTAATGTCTAATAACCGGATGGGAGTCTTCTCAGCCATGCTTGAGGGTCATGTTGCAAATAAAGAGAAGTGGACGTGGCGGGCGCAGACGTCAGCCAAAAAAGGCGGGGACTATCGCGCAGCAGACTACAACCTTTCAAACACCGGAACGGAGGAACTGAATTTCTCTGGTGCAATTGGTTTCAAAGACCAACACCGTGGCTTCGAAGCGTACTTCAGCAGTTTTAACAATACCATTGGAATTCTGCGGGCAGCACACACAGGAAATCTCCAGGATATTCAGTCTTCGATTGTAAGTGAGCGGCCATGGTACGTTGCCGATTTCTCATACGCGATCGAAAATCCTAAGCAGCAGATCAACCATCAGCTCTTGAAACTCGAATCATATTTCGACTTCAAAAACTTTGGCCGAATAAACATCCTTTATGGCGGTCAATATAATCAGCGAAAGGAATTTGATATCCGCAGGTCAGGCAGATCAGAGCGTCCCGCGTTGTCCATGGGCTTGTTCAGCAATGTGCTTGACGTCTCACTCGACCATGAAAAAGGTGATCATAGCGGAAGCATCGGAATTAACAGCACGTTGAAATTTAACACCAATGACACAGAGCTCACGGGTATCACGCCCTTGATCCCCGACTATCAGCAGGCGTCAGCCGGCCTTTTTGTGTTGGAAAAACTGCGGAGGAATAAATGGACGTTTGAAGCTGGCGGCAGGTTTGATTATCAGTATCTGCAGGTGATGACGTTCAACGCCAACAACGAGCTGGTAAAACCTACGTTTGGTTTCAATTTTCTCAGCGGCACAGTAGGGGTTGCGTATGCTATCAATGAACACTGGCGCTACCTTTCAAACTTTGGAATTTCCTCGCGGCCACCACACGTCAGTGAACTATACTCGGAGGGCTTGCATCACGGAACCGGATCCATTGAAGAGGGATTGATGCGGCCAAACAATGATGTGCTTACAGATCAGCATCTCATCCGGAAAGAGCAATCCAGGAAGTGGATTCACACCTTACAGTACGGTGCAGAGAATCTGACGTTCGATGTGTCGGTGTATTACAACCATATGAAGAATTACGTGTTCATCAGACCGTACGAAACGCGCTTGACAATCCGCGGTTATTTTCCAGTGTTTCGTTTTGATCAGACGGATGCCGTGCTGATGGGAACTGATTTCGGTTTGCGCTGGGATGTTAGCAAACGACTTACCTATTCCTCGAAGGTCGCCTACATTCATGCCACTGACGTGAAAAACAATGATAAGCTGATCTTTATCCCACCCGCCCTGTTCGATAACAGTATCCGTGTAAATTTTCCGAGCGTAAAGAAGGTTGAGGATTTGCATGTGACCATTAGCGCTCCATTGACCCTTGAGCAAACGCGGGCGCCACGAACTGTTTACCCCGATCAAATTGAAAGTGATACGTCTGGCAAAGTGTTCGATCTTGCGCCTGCGCCAGCTGGATTTGTTTTGCTCAATGCCACCATTGGATTTGATTTGCCGCTAAAAGAACATGCGGTCTCAATTTCCATCACCGGTGAAAACCTGTTGAACCGATCGTACCGAAATTACATGAATCGTCTGCGGTACTTCGTAGACGACACTGGCAGAAATATCATTCTTAGATTATCCTACAACTTTTCTAAACATTAATTCAATGATCAACAAAACAGAATTCTTCTTCGCTACCCGATCGTTTATTGCGCTGATTGGTTTAACGCTGATGTTCTCAGCTTGCAAAAAAGATGATCCCAAGCCGGTAAATGAAGAGGAAGTGATAACAACCCTTAATGTTGTTCTTACACCGAGTGGTGGTGGAATTCCTGTCACGCTTAAGTTTCAGGATCAGGATGGAGACGGAAGTGTTGCCCCGGTAAAAACGGTTAGCGGTCCGCTGAATGCAAACAAGACATACACCGGTGTTATTACACTTCAGGATGAGTCACGTGCCGTGGTGAAAGACATTACGCCCGAAGTGGAGGAAGAGGCCGAAGATCATCTGTTCTGTTTTGCTGTGACCGGTTCAAATCTTACTGTAGCGGCAGCCGACACAGATGCGAACAGTTTACCTATCGGTCTTACGTCTAACTGGGTAACCACTACGGCTGGAAATGCCTCAATAAAAATTACGTTGCGTCATCAACCGGGCACAAAGACAGGAACCTGCCCTGGCACTGGGGAAACTGACGTTGAAGTGGACTTCTCATTGACAATCCAGTAGAATAAAAAAGGGCTCTTCGTGAGCCCTTCTTTTTTTTGAGGAAATTAAATTTCTTTTTTCACCAGGAAGTGCTCCAGATCCTCGAGCTTGAGGACACCCTCATAGTATGCTTTGCCAAAAATTACAGCAAATACGCCCATATCGTTGAGACGTTTAATGTCATCGATGCCGCGAATACCACCGCTTGCCAGTACGCAGATTTCAGGGAATTTCTTTATGATCTCTTCGTAGAAATCAAATGCTGGACCTTCAAGCACACCATCGCGCGACACATCTGTGGATTTCACGTATTTCAATCCGCGCGAATAAAAATATTCGAGGTGTTCGAACAAGGTAAGGTTTGACTTTCTCATCCAGCCACGGAACAGAAGTTCTTTGGATTCCTTGTTGATCACATCCGCACCAAGCGTCATTTTTTCGCGACCGTAGGAGATGATCCAGGAAGCAAATAATTCCGGATCGGTGACAGCAATACTGGCTGCCGTTACATAGTCGGCACCGTATTCAAATGCCTTGCTGATATCGCCATCAGAAGAAATTCCACCGGTAAAATCAATTTTGAGATCCGTGTGCCCTGCAATGGCCTCAACAACGTGCCAGTTTACCGGACTGCCTTTTTCAGCACCATCCAGGTCTACAAGGTGCACAACCTCGATGCCATGATCTTCAAAACGCTTCGCGAGGTCAAGCGGATTTTCGTCATACGCTTTTTCACTGGTCGGATCGCCCTTGCGCATCTTCACTACATTTCCTTTTCGAATGGCGATGGATGGAATTACCTGAATCATTCTCGTTAATAATCAATTACGTGAGCGAAGTTACAATTCAAAGGTGAAACATCCACCCAAAACGACCAAAAGACTGAAAAATTTGCGGCAGGTGGTTTGCAGTAACGGAGATTTATTATGTTTAATTTTGAAAAGGCTGCAGTGCAAACGAATGAAACCACGCCCGCTAAAACCTCGCCAACCATGAAGAAGCTTCACATCGTATTTGCATCCATTACGTTTTTTCTCGCATTGTCCTTCGATGGAAGTGGACAGGCGAAGTTCAGGAAGTTTTCCAGTGCCATCAACCATCCGTCATTCAACACGTACGCCCCTTACATCAGCGCAGATGCAACGGCTATAATTTTCATCTCTGACAATGCCGAAGATAATGCTGAAGTTCCATTCTACACGCTCCGGGGAAATACAGACTGGATGGAACCCGTGATGCTGCCGAAACATATTTACACCCGCTTAAGCTCACAAAAAGGCTATGCGCTTAGCGGGGATGGCAAACGGCTTTTCTATTCGACCCTGAAATCACCAGGGGTTGGCGGCTTCGACATCTGGACCAGTGACTTAAAGGGAACCTCGTGGTCGCAGCCTACCAACATGGCCTTACCAATCAACTCGAAAGGTCATGAGGGGGCGCCATCGATTAACGCTGATGGTAACGCCTTGTATTTTATGCGATGCGAAAAGATGGATCAGAACAAAGCAGAAGGCTGTAAGTTGTTTGTGGCTCGTAAAAAGCAAAACGATCAGTGGGGTGAGCCGGAGGAGCTGCCTGCAAACATCAACACTGGAAACTCTCAGACACCGCGCATCATGGCGGATGGAGAGACACTGATTTTTGCCTCTGACAAGATGCCGGGTAACAAAGGAGGGATGGATTTGTACATGACGCGATTCGTTGAGGGAACGTGGAGCGCACCGAAAGCGATGGATTATGTTAACACGAACCAGGACGATCAGTATGTAACCGTTGCAGGATTAGGACGTTACCTCATCCGCGATACCAAGGGCACCCGAAGGAATGAGATCGTGGAATACCTTATTCCAAACGACATGCGTCCAAAGGGAATGATGAAAGTGGACGGTAAAGTTACCGATGCAACTGGAGCGGGAATTTCCTCTTACGTTTCTGTTTTTGATCTGAACAGGAATAAGCGCGTATACAATGGCCGGCCTTACGCAGACGGATCATTTATCGTTTACATCATGGAAGGAAGCAAATATGAATTGTCGATCGATCCGGAGCAGGACCACCTCACTTATTTTTCAAAACAATTCGATTTGATGACTGACAAAATTCCCCAGGTTGAAAAAGTAAGCGCTGTGATCAAGCCGTTGACCAAGGGCGATGAGATTTCGCTGGAAGGGATCTCGTTCAAACCGGGATCAAGTGAACTCGATATGCGGGCGTCATCATCAGCCATTAAAAAATTCATGCGATTGGTAAAAGGTAATCCAGATGCTCAGTTCGAGATCCAGGCACTGCTCACTGGCTACCAGGAAGATTCGTTGCAGTCTTCTCCGGATCTCACGGAAGTAATTGTTGATTCTGTGGCAGCCACATATGACGAGATCGACTCGCTGGGTCAGGTCTACCAGGAGGATACGGTCTATGTAAAGACTACCTACCATAACGATCGCACACGCAAGCAAGCCCAGGCAATAGCAGATTATCTTGTCAGTCAAGGCGCAAAACCGAACAGCATTACCATCTTCGGAAATGCGAGGCCAGCATTGACGCCTGAGGAACGTAAGCTTGTGGTGAAGGCGCGCGTGAGATAATCCCTAAATTGCCTGAAGGGAACTTGAATGCAGGCGGCTGCGAGCTGGAGCCACGGCTTCGAGCCGACTCGTTGGGCCATTATGAATTAGACAAAAATAAGTTATGCGCTGGCAGCGCGAAGCTACGGAGCTATTTCTTCCAGGAAAATGGGACAGCAACAAGCGTCTTGTCCCAGATCAACACCATCTCGGCATCTTCCCCGGTTTTTTCAAATGAAATTGTGAACTGTTCAAAGACCTGGTCCTGATGCAATGATTTGACGACAACGCTCAGCACATCCCGCTCGGGGTTACGATTGGCTTCCGCTTTAGAGTTGATTCCCCATTGCCCGTATTCTGAATTGAAGATGATCGTCCAAACTTCAGGGCCTGGAATTGTCCATAGTGAATATTTTCCGGCCTTCAATGTCTGGCCCTCGATGTTGATATCGCGGTTGGTCTGAAATGTTGTTGATTCGTTGGCACCCGTTCTCCACACCTTGTCATAAGGAACCAGGCCACCGAAAATTTCCCGGCCTTTCTTGTAAGGTCTGTTGTACAATACTTTTATGGTAAGATCACCCTCTGTAAACACCTCTGAGTCTTCCGGACTGAAGGACTTCTCTTTTTTGACGTTGATATAGCCAATGATGGCGATCAGGGTGACGATTACAACCACTCCGATGAGCGCAAAAATGAGAAACTTCTTCATGCCTTAAATGTTGGTGTTTTAACGGGCTGCAAATCAACGAGTTTTACGAATAAACAAATTTTAATTCTTTCGGTAAAAATTACCTGAATCCAACTATTTTTACGGGCTCTTAATAGAAAAACCTATGAATCTCGATTGGTGGCCATTTTTCGTTGTTGTCGCACTTTTTATCCTTGCTATTGCTTCACCATGGATCTTCCCGAATAAGACGGTGAGCAAGAACAAGCACGATAACAAATTCTAAGCACTAAAGTTTCCTAAACAGTATCATGAACGTATGCGTGTTCTGTGGCTCCAGCAAGGGCAAAAATCCTGTTTTCGCTGCAGCAGCCAGAGAGCTCGGACTTTTATTGGCTAAAAATTCTCACGCCCTGGTCTATGGGGGAGGCAATGTCGGGCTGATGGGCATTGTTGCGGACAGCGTTATGGAAAACCATGGCGAGGTCTTTGGCATTATTCCTCAGTTTTTACTGGATCGTGAGGTTGGCCATACAAAAATCACGCGTTTAGAGGTTGTTCAAAGTATGCATCAGCGCAAACAGCGAATGGCCGATCTCTCAAATGCATTTATCGCTCTTCCCGGAGGATGGGGAACATTGGAGGAAGTTGCGGAAATTCTTACATGGCGCCAGCTCGGTTTAATCAATCAACCCGTCATCCTTTTAAACATCCAGGGCTTTTTCACCCCACTGATCCAGCAACTGCAAACAATGTTTGAAGAAGGATTTGTTCGAGCGGAATATCTCCCCAACCTGAAGATCGCTGCAACGCCCGCAGAGGCGCTTTCTTTCATTATACCCCTGGACGGGTTAAAGGATTCTCTCTGAAAATTGTCTTATATTGAAGGTACTGGATTTCCAGACGCTTTATGTTACCAAGGTTTTTCCTGTGCGGATGCCTATGCCTTTTTTCCTTAGACACATGGTCTCAGGCCCTCGGATTTTCGCTCGCTGATGGCAAGACGAAAGTCCAATTTCCCATTGAAGTATATAATAACCTGGTAGTCGTTCCCGTAGTGCTGAATGGCGCTCTGCCGCTGAAATTTATTCTCGACACTGGTGTTCGAACCTCAATTCTCACGCAGAAAGCTTTCACCGATATTCTGAATCTATCATATGCCAGAAAATATACCATCTCTGGTCCGGGCGGTGAGAAGCTCATCGATGCATACATCACCAATAATGTGTCACTCGAGTTACCTGGCGTGCTTGGCAGAGGACATGCAATGCTCGTGCTCGAACAGGATTACCTCGAGCTCCGAAACTACATGGGCACAGACGTGCATGGCATCCTGGGTTATGAATTGTTCAGCAGGTTCCTTGTGAAAATTGATTACGAGAAGAAGATCCTCACCTTAATGGCGCCTGAGCGATTCAAGCCAGGACGCAAATATGAAACAATACCGATTCGGATTGAAGATACCAAACCATACCTGACAACACCTGTGGTGTTAGCTGATGGTACGCAATTCACCGCGAAACTGCTAATGGATACTGGGGCCAGTCACGGGCTAATGCTTGATCCGGCAACTGATAAACGCATTATCGTTCCTGATAAGCGCGTTAGCAGTGTGATCGGCCGGGGACTTGGCGGGGAGATCACTGGAAAGGTTGGACGAATCCAATCCCTTCATTTGGGAAAGTTTGATTTGAAAAATGCCATCGCAAACTTCCCCGACCCCAACAGCTATTTCGACAGTCTTAAACTTGGTCGCACGGAACGCAATGGCTCAATCGGAGGAGAAGTGCTCAGCCGTTTCACAGTGGTGTTTAATTTTTCCAAGGAGGAGATTTACCTGAAAAAGAATCATTCGTTCAAAAAAGATTTCCACTACAATCTGAGCGGTCTAACGGTGAAAGCGAAAGGGTCGAAACTCAATGTTTTCGAGATCACCGAGGTGCGCAAACAATCGGTGGGCGATCGGGCTGGAATACTCGAAGGAGACTTGATTGTCAGTATCAATGGTATTGTTACGGAGCAACTCAACCTTAACCTGATCAACGGCTATTTTAATTTACGCATTGGAAAAAAGCTCGCCATTGTGGTGAACCGTAAAGGTGAACGAATCCGGAAAGAACTTCGACTGGAAGATCAGATCTGATCGAAAACCAGACGTTTTAGCTGACCCTTCCTCTTATTATAAGTGGCATAAAGGAATGCCTGCGCTCTGCGCAATCGGAACGAGTTTCTGATGGCTGTGTACAGGGATTCTGTAGAAAAATTTTGTTTCAATACATAATCAAGAACCGCTGAAGTCTGGGTCGATTCTGTGTAGTTTGAATTCTTTAAGACAGTAATGGGAATATTCCTGGTCTTCCGCGTTTTGTTTAACGTTTCTACGGCCAATGCCATCTCCGCCTTACCAATGTTATCATCGATCAGAATAAAATTGGGTGAGAATTTCATCAGACGCTCAACAATGCTCTTTATATCAAAGGCAATTTCGGTGATGATCTTTCGGCCCTTAATCTGATTTACCTTCTCCAGGGTACGGCCCATATCAATGGGATTGTTTCCAATTAACAGAACGTTCAACGGTTCCGCATTCCGCAATGAATCCACATTTCTTTCCATAAAAGCCAGTGACTACAGATTACAGTATATTAACGATATAAGTATCCTTACAAGTTTTCAGCCAAGTCGTTTTTTTCAGCTTTTGTTGATAAAAATTATTTC
>DASWTP010000203.1:0-9109 GCA_036402075.1 Chryseosolibacter sp.
AGTGAAAGACGCTTGAAGAAGAACCCGTTTAAAGACGTTGCCGGAATGATGCGGTCTTTCCATTATGCCGCTTTTGGAAAACTGCTGCTGAATGAAAACTACCGTGAGCAGGAGCTCGAGTTACTCGAACAGGCTGCGGAGCAGTGGCAACATTACATTAGTCGGTTTTACCTGGGGGCTTACATGGAACGAATTGGTATGGGAACGATTCTTTCTGAAGAAAATGATATCCTTATTCGCACATTCCTGATCGAAAAGGCGATCTATGAGCTGGGTTATGAACTGAATGGTCGCCCCGACTGGACGATCATCCCGCTAAGGGGAATTCATTACCTGGTGACGAGGTATGTGAAGGAGAAGGAGGATAAGAAGAAATAGCGATGAGCTTTTAGCTGCGAGCTACGAGCCGAGTATGCTTAACTGACAATATAGTTTTAACTAACGAAGATACTGCTCGAAGCTCGCAGCTCGGGGCTCGTAGCTTTTACGAAACGAAATATTTGAACCATGGGAAAAAAAGTCAAACAGGCGGACTCGCCCACCACCTTCGAAAGCTTCTCCCTCATTACCGACTACGATATCCATCTCTTCAAGAGTGGAAAGCACTACAAGCTTTACGAAAAGCTTGGGTCGCGAATGGTGAAGCATAACGAGCAGGAGGGCGCTTACTTTGCTGTGTGGGCCCCAAACGCTCAGAGCGTTTCCGTGATAGGAAACTTTAACTATTGGACGAAGGGCCAGCACAACCTGCATGCGCGCTGGGACCAGTCGGGCATCTGGGAAGGCTTCTTCCCCGATATCAAACATGGTGAGGCCTACAAGTATGTCATCCACTCGAACACGGGTGAAGTGCTCGACAAGGCGGATCCTTTCTCTGTTTTCAATGAGACTCCACCCAAGACGGCTTCGATTGTCTGGGAGCCAAAATATGAATGGAAAGACCAGGAGTGGCTTGCAAAACGAAAACAGGACATTGGTAAACCGAAACCATATTCAGTATATGAAGTTCACTTCGGATCGTGGCGCAGAAAAGTGGAAGAGGGTGGACGGTCGCTCACCTATCCCGAGATGGCGCACGAGCTGGTCGGCTATGTGAAAGAGATGGGCTTCACGCATGTCGAATTCCTTCCGCTAATGGAACATCCTTTCTACGGGTCATGGGGATACCAGCTTACCGGATATTTTGCGCCCACCAGCCGCTATGGCAGCCCCGAAGATTTTATGTACATGGTCGATTGCTTTCACCGCGCGGGCATCGGTGTCATACTGGATTGGGTGCCTTCGCATTTTCCTGGCGATGCACATGGCCTTTTCAAGTTTGATGGAACGTATCTGTTTGAGCATGAAGATCCGCGCAAAGGATTTCATCCAGACTGGAAGAGCTATATTTTTAATTATGGGCGAAATGAAGTTCGCTCGTTCCTGATCAGCAACGCGGTCTACTGGCTTGAGAAATTCCACATCGATGGGCTCCGCGTTGATGCTGTGGCATCGATGCTTTACCTGGATTATTCGCGTAAGGCAGGAGAGTGGATTCCAAACCAGTACGGTGGCAACGAAAACCTTGAAGCCATTTCGTTCCTCAAAGAAATGAATGAAGTGGTTTACGCCACTTTCCCGGATGCCGTTACAATCGCGGAGGAATCTACGTCTTGGAGTGGTGTATCACGGCCAACTTACCTGGGCGGTTTGGGATTCGGTCAGAAATGGATGATGGGCTGGATGCACGATACGCTGCATTATTTTCAGCTTGATCCGGTTCATCGCAAATACCATCAGAATGAAATTACATTCAGCATCATGTATGCATTTACAGAGAATTTCATGCTCCCGCTCTCACACGATGAGGTGGTTCACGGAAAAGGCTCACTCTTCGGCCGCATGCCAGGCGATGAATGGAGACGATTTGCCAACCTGAGATTGCTGTTTGCCTATATGTTTACACACCCTGGATCAAAGTTGTTGTTCATGGGTGGGGAATTCGGGCAAAGTGCTGAATGGAATCACGAAAAAAGCCTCGACTGGGACCTTCTGCAGTATCCATTCCACAAAGGCGTTCAGGAAATTGTGAAAGACCTCAACGCATTTTATAAGCACGAGCCAGCGCTGTTCGTGCATTCGTTTGATCAGCGCGGTTTCCAATGGATTGACTACGGGGATCGCGAAAATAGCGTTGTCGCCTATCAGCGAAAAGGAGAGAATAAAGGGGATTTATTGGTCGTGGTATGCAATTTTACACCCGAAGTTCGCCATCATTATCGGATTGGTGTACCTTACAGGGGCCAATGGAAAGAGGTTTTTAACTCTGACCATGGAAAATATTCTGGAAGTGGATTACTGAATGGTGGCCTGCTGGCAACTTCGCCTGTAAAGTATCATGGACAGGATTATTCTATTTCATTAACTTTACCACCTTTGGCGATGACCGTCCTCAAGCTGGAGAAAGAGATCAGTGAGTTTGAGCTTGAAGATATCAGCACATAGTTTTTAGTCAACATGACCAGCGTAACATTCGCGTTTAAAAAGCAGGATTTTATGATCGTGATTGTTGAATCTTACGCGTTTGGCGATTGTTTATAAACTGATATCAAAGCATTTTGGAAAAGTATATTTGTATTCACGGGCACTTTTATCAGCCACCCCGTGAAAATGCCTGGCTCGAAGTAATCGAGGTTCAGGATTCTGCGCACCCATACCATGACTGGAACGAACGGATCACAGCCGAGTGCTATGGTCCAAACACCGCATCACGCATTCTTGACGGAAAAGGCGTAATTAAAAAGATCATCAACAACTATTCGAGGATCAGTTTCAATTTCGGGGCAACCCTGCTGTCGTGGATGGAAACGAACGACCCGGAGACCTATCAGGCGATTCTCGATGCTGATAAAGAAAGCATTGAGAACTTTGGTGGTCATGGGTCAGCGATTGCACAGGTGTACAATCACATGATCATGCCCCTGTCTACTTCCCGCGACAAGGAGACCCAGATCATTTGGGGAATTCGCGATTTTTCGTATCGCTTCAATCGTCAGCCCGAAGGCATGTGGTTGGCAGAAACCGCGGTAGATACCGAATCTCTTGAGCTTCTTGCAAAGCACGGAATCAAGTTTACCATTCTTGCGCCACGTCAGGCAAAAGCGTTTCGCAAAATTGGCTCCGATGCATGGACAACATTAGAGACTGGCATTGACACCCGAAGACCTTACAACTTCAAGCTGCCTTCCGGGAACTCCATAGTATTATTTTTCTACGATGGTGATACATCACAAGGAGTGGCCTTCAACGGACTGCTGAATGACGGCCGGAAATTTGCTGAACGCCTGATCTCTAACTTCGATACGACAAGCGAACCGCAGCTTTCCCATATTGCTACCGATGGCGAAACATACGGTCACCATCATAAGCATGGCGACATGGCGCTGGCATTCTGCCTGGATCATATTGAAAAGCATAAAGTGGCAAACCTGACCAACTATGCCCAGTACCTGGCCAAACATCCACCCGTTTATGAGGCGCAGATTCACGAGAATAGCTCCTGGAGTTGCGCGCACGGTGTTGAGCGCTGGCGTAACGATTGCGGCTGCAACACAGGTGGAAAGCCGAACTGGAATCAAAAATGGAGAAAGCCACTCCGTGAATCACTCGATTGGCTTCGCGATAAACTTGAGCGCATTTTCGAAGAGGAGACAAATGGAATTCTCCGCGATCCGTGGGAGGCACGCAATGAATACATCAACGTTATTCTCAAACGTACGGACGAGAGTATTCGTAAGTTCATGAAGAATCATTGTCTTCGCGATGTCGAGCCGAACCACGTGCTGAGAATGCTGGAAGTCCAGCGCAATGCAATGCTGATGTATACAAGCTGTGGCTGGTTTTTTGACGAAGTCTCGGGGATTGAGACAACCCAGATCATGCAATACGCGTGTCGCGCGATGCAGCTGGTGAGCCAGGTAAGTTCGGAGGCAAATCTTGAAGTTGAATTCCGGAGGAGATTGGAGGAAGTTCCGAGCAACGTGCCTGGCTTAGGGAATGCTTCAAACGTGTACCAGAAATATGTAACACCATCAAAGATCAACCTTCAACGCGTGGGCATGCACTACGCTGTTTCCTCGCTGTTCGAAGAAGATCCTGATTCGTTCCCGGTTTTCAACTATACTACCGCCAATGAGGTGTTCATCCGCAAAGAAGCTGGTGAACAAAAACTGGTGCTGGGCGTCACCAAGGTGAAGTCAAACGTGACACGCTCAGAGAAGAAGTTCGCCTTTGCCGTAATCTACATGGGCAAGCACAACATTATCGGGAACATCTCCCTCGACATGGAAGAGGAGAAGTTTGCCAGCATGCAGGTGCGGATGGTGACCGCTTTTGAAGAAGGGCGCCTGGGCGACATTATCGGATTAATGCAGACGTATTTCGGGCCAGAGAAGTACACCATCTGGCAATTGTTCCAGGATGAGAAGCGTAAAGTGTTTAACTTTATCACGCAGCAAAGCATGCTTGACCTCGAGGATTCGCTACGCAGAATCTATAATCGCGATTATCCGTTGGTCATGGCGCTAAATCACAATGGCATTCCTATTCCGAATGCTTATAAGACTACATTCGAGTATATTCTGAACGCTGATCTTATTAAATGCTTCCAAACCGATAAGATCAATATTCGCCAGGTAGAGCGGATCATGACGGAACTTGTGAACTGGGATTTGAAAATTGAGGATCCGGGAAAAGTTGAGCGCTTCGCAGGCGAAAGCATCTTCAAAGAGTTAAAGCGGATCGCGGCAGAGGGTGATAGCGTCAAACGCATTGAGCGCCTCAACCGCTTATTCCCGTTGATGTTTAAATTCAATTTGCATCCAAACTTATATAAGAGCCAGAACTTGTTCTTTGAGATCTCGAAAGAGATACTCGACAATGACACCCGATCGGAGGATTACAAAAAGCAATTCAATCTGCTGGGTGACAACCTCGGTGTTAAAGTTGATATTGGAATCATCGAGCCGTCCGCCTAACGAAGAAGCGTCACAACGCCACGGATGGGCGTCTTGAAATAGTTCTTACCGAGGTCAATGGTATAAAAGTAGGAATCGGAGGGGAGAACCTCTCCGTTCAGCTTGCCGTCCCATGCCTTGTCAAAACCAACTGATTCGAACATCACCTGGCCATGCCGGTTATACACCCTGACGACTGCGCTGTTGAGCTCCTCGCTCACTTTTAAGATCTTGATAACCCACGTGTCGTTTGATGAGTCGCCATTAGGGGTGAATCCAGACGGAATATCCAGAGCAATGTCGAGCGCTTTTGTGCGGATTTCCCGGGTGGCGGCCGCGCTCGTTGAAAAGCGATCGCTTACTTTGATGGAAAATTTTTTTCCTTCCTTGAATGTGTCTGGCCCCGCCAGGTAATTGTACTGGATTGCTTTGATTGCGCTCAGATAGTCTGCGATCACCGCTCTGCCTGTCATCAGTAATACGCCCCGCTGAACATCGAAGCTAACCTTGATGATATCACTGCCCTGGTATCGAAGTTCATCATAGCCTGGTGTATAAAACTGAGGAAAGAATGAAATTTCCGCTTGTGTGATCGAGTCATTCTCTGCGTCAGTGATCTGGATCTGTTCTGTTAAGGAGACTGGGCCTCTGCCCGGCTGAAATATAAGGGGATCTGCCTCAAGGGCAACCACTGGTGAATCGTTCGATGATCCAACGGTGATTTGAAAGTTAAAGGGAGCACTATCGTTCTTACCGTCATTCACAAGCACCGGAACTACTAGGCGGCCGGTGAAGTTTTGTGCGGGTGTAATTTGATTTCCGCTCACGGTATAATTTGGGCCCGGGGAAATCTTCAAACCAAATCCATTTGGGTATGTATTATCACTGTCCGAAACCTGCAGGTGTGTAAACTGCATTACAAAAACTTCGTCTTCGGCAATCGAAACAGGACTTTGCCCGATTATCACCGGGGCGCTGTTCCCGGCTCGCACAGTCAGCTGAAAGTTGTAGATGGCGCTGAAATCAGTTCCGTCATTAACGCGCAGGGGGATGGAAAGGACGCCTTCGAAATTTGGAGCCGGCTGCACTGTATTACCTGACACTGAGTACGTACTGGTTGCTGGCGGAGAAATGTGCAAGCTGAAACCAGCCGGGTAGGGGTTATTCAGATCGACCACCGTGAGATGTGCAAGTTCTATTGTAACTGCCTTGCCCTTATCGGTGGACACGGAGGTTTGTCCGGTGATTCTTGGGATATCGTTTACCGCCAGAACAGCAATGGTGGTATTAAATATTGGGGAGTTCGCCTTCCCATCACTGGCGACCAACGGGACTGTCAGCTGGCCCGTAAAATTTTGCGCGGGCGTTATCGTTAGCCCTGATACGGTATAGTTTGCGCCCCCCGAGGCGGTTAGCGTAAATTTGTCGTCATCCGGATCGCGGATGGTCACGTCTGCATTCTTCAGCGTTATTGGCTGGTTCTGATTTGTTGTTAAAGGCACCTGTGCTGTAATAACCGGGGCGTCATTGACAGGCCTGACATCCACTTCCATTTCGTAGGGATTGCTGTCGTGCTCTCCATCGTTCACGGTTACTTTTACTTTAAGTTTTCCGGTAAAATTTAGAGCGGGTGTAACTGTATTATTGCTCACACTGTAATTTTCGCCAGGGTGAACAGTAAGCGTGAAGCCAAAGGGGTAAAACCAGTCATCCCGATCTCGCACTACCAGGTCTGTAAGCTGAATAGTGACCGGGTGATCCTCCTCTGTGGAAACCGGACGTTGTCGTTCGATCTTAGGCTTGTCTTTTTGAGCAAGCAAAGGGATGCTTAGCGAAAGCAATGCAAAAAGTAACAGCCAGAGGCGCATGGAATTCCGATAATGGAATCCATCCTACTAAACACATGCCAGCGGCCTTTGAGCCAGCAGCAGTCGGCAAAGGACCGTTGGCAAACTCAGCCTCTTCCGGATCATGACAGATGAAATTATATGAGCCGGCCCACGGCTTAAGAGCGTGTTACCGGCTTGCCAGTTGTATTTGAAAACTTCAAAAAATTACGCGATTACTCTTTCCAATTGGCGCTGTGTATTGTCGAGGTAGTTCCAAACCAGGCTGCTCGCACCCAGAATAGGCGCGGCCTGATTCTGAAGTCCGGATGGAAGAACCTTCACCTTTCCACGGAACAATGGCATAAGGTTCGCCTCCATGTGGCGAATCGTTGGTTTGAAAATCAGGTCTCCGGCAAGTGACAATCCTCCGAACAGGAAGATTGCTTCCGGATCAGTGTGAACTACCGTTTCCGCGAGCTTCATCCCGAGAATTCTTCCGGTGTATTCAAATGCAGCCAGGGCAACAATGTCGCCACGAATAGCTGCTTCAGTGATCATCTTTGTATTAAGATTGTCGAAGCTGATTCCACGGAGCTCGCTGGGTTCAAGATGATCAGCCAGCAGTTTGTATACAGTTCTTTTGATACCTGTTGCCGATACGTAGGTTTCAAGGCAACCACGTTTTCCACAATTGCAATATCTCCCAGCTGGGTTAACAGAAGTATGACCAACCTCACCGGCAATGCCATGTTTTCCATTCAGCAGTATCCCGTTTGCCACGAAGCCGGAGCCAAGACCGGTTCCCAGTGTAATGACAATAAAATCTTTCATCCCTTTGGCTGAGCCATAAACCATTTCCCCAACCGCTGCGGCATTGGCATCGTTGGTGATAATGGCAGGCATGTCAAACTCTTCCTTCAGCATATCCGCCAATGGAATAATGCCTTTCCACTTCAGGTTGGTGGCGCGTTCAATCGTTCCCTTGTAGTAATTACCGTTGGCGGCACCGACTCCGATTCCAAGAATCTTGTAGTCGCCTTTCAGGGTTTTGATTCCTTCGCGAATGGCATGGGCAAGACCTTTGAAATAGTCTTTGAATTCCTCGTACTCTGCTGTAGAAATACTGCCGTGAAAAATTACCTGACCTTCTTTGTCGACAATGCCGTATTTCGTGTTCGTTCCCCCGATGTCAATGCCAATGGTTAGCTCCTTCATGAACTGCCGCGTTTATATAATTAGATGGATAATATTTTTGCTATTCGTAACGACTCGCTGTCTATATCGTGCTTATTGGTCATGATCGTAGTGAAATCATTGTAAACAATCTTGTTGTTCAGAATTCCGACCATCACATCGCGTTCGCCTTTTAATAAGCCTTCCACTGCGCCAATTCCCATTCGGCTGGCTAACACCCGATCAAAGTACGTTGGTGTGCCGCCACGTTGAAGGTGTCCTAGAACTGTCACCTTGATGTCGAAGTAAGCGGACCGTTCGGCAACCTTCTTGGCAAGCGTGTTCGCATCGCCAATCTTCGAACCTTCCGCAACAACGATAAGGTTCGATTTCTTGCTCGTTTCTTTGCCTTCTCCCAGCAAGCTATACAACGCATCGAAATCCATATTCTCTTCCGGAATAATAATCCCGGTGGCTCCACCTGCGATTCCGCTGTTGATCGCGATGTAACCCGAGTTTCTTCCCATCACCTCAACAAAGAAAAGTCTGTTGTGTGACATTGCCGTGTCACGGATCCTGTCAATCGCTTCTACTGCAGTGTTCGTTGCTGTGTCGTAACCAATTGTATAATCCGTTCCTGGAAGATCGTTATCAATCGTGCCGGGAATACAGATCGCGGGGATCTTATACTCCTGGTAAAACTTGTTCAGTCCTGTGAAGGTTCCATCGCCACCGATCGCTACCAGTGCATCTATGTTTTCCTCCTTGATATTGTCATACGCTTTTTTGCGGCCTTCAGGTGTTCTGAACTCTTTGCTTCGCGCAGATTTCAGAATGGTTCCCCCGCGTTGAATGATGTTTCCAACGGAGCGGGCGCCAAGCTTAACGAAATCACCCTCGATCATGCCTTCATAGCCACGCATAATTCCGAAGGCTTCAATTTTATAATACGTGCACGCGCGAACAACCGCACGGATGGCTGCATTCATTCCTGGAGCATCGCCACCCGATGTAAACACTCCAATTCTCCGAATTTTATTGTCCATTAAACTAAAAAATCCATCAAAAATAAGGGAAGAGAATCACTTTACAATCAACTATTCAATCAACTGT
>DASWTP010000204.1:0-13142 GCA_036402075.1 Chryseosolibacter sp.
CCAACATAATTATCTTATATGAGAAGTGCCGGAACCGTAGTAGGTACGCGAGTGGGGAAAAATTACCATATATGATAATTAGCGGAGATAGCCGTTGGGTTGTATTTTTACTCGCTAAATAAAGAACGTGCGTAAAATTTCTGGATTTCTGTTCGTTGCAACAATATTATTGCTACCGCCTGTCGCCCTTTACAATTCTCATTTTAATGGGCTTCAGGCGGCCTGGAAGAATGGGTTTACCCGTTTTCTCATCTTTAGTTACCTGGCGTTTGCCTCAATACTTATTCTGGCATTCGTCTACCGTTTCATTCGGTCTCTGCAACGGAAGCGTGTGCGTCTTTAAAGACTTTTTAAAGGGAAGTAAGTTTTTTCACATCGTCAATTTCTCCAAATACTTTTCCGGTTTTCCGATCGTAGATATAGAAGAATTGTACGGCAACCCAGCCAGCGCTTGTACCATCGGTATAGATAACCAGAGACTTCTCATCTTGAATCCGGGTCGCTGATTTTAGCACATACCTGAATTCATCGGGATTGAATTTCTCATAATTGGTTCTGTCGGCATAGATAAGTTTATGCTTATAGTAAGGCAGGAGAAACGATTTTTTCTTGTCGTAACGCTTGAATTGCTTCCTTGTTTTTTCATTATCGGGCGGGCGGTACAGTTTCGTAGTTTGAGTGTCGCGAAAACCCTCGTAATCGTAGGTCTCAACAATCAACCACTTTTCCTTCAAATCTTCCGGGATGGCCAGCGGTGCAGCCAGGATTTCACGTACAAGCGAATCCTGCTGCCGGGTTTCTTTTCTCGCGTTTAATTCTGCCAGCCTTCTTTTATGAAATTCCGGGTCGTAGGTTGGCTCGCCTCTGTTCCCCTGTAATATTCCGCATGAGAGAACGATGCAAGGCGCTAGCGCCCACAAGAAGATGTTGAACTGTTGCAACCTGCGAAAGCGGTGCGAGCGCGGATGCAAGTGTATGAGTTTTTTATTCATCATTCTGTGTCAAAAATCATTTAGCCTTGGGCGGTTGTTCGCATGTGCAAGGAGGATACTACATCGGCAATATATTCACCCTCCGCGTTTTGATAATGCTCAGCATTCCAGAATAGTTTGGTGCCTCTACGATGACGGTTTTTGCTTGTCGTTGTTAATACGATTCATCATAAATAAGATGGCCCCACCAGCTGACCCGATCGGGGCAAGCATATCTACCCCGGTTAAATGCGCAAGGATGCCGAAGGGAACACCCACGATTACACCGCCCACCAATGCCCACAGCACATACTTCCATGTGTTCTCACGCTTTGGTTTCACGGCTCTCATGATGTAAACAGGCAAGGTAGTAGATTAACTTATTGTTGGCGACAAGCACAACATTGGTTGCCACCTATTCTTTTCCGATCGGTATGTTGCTAAACGTAAATAATCATCCATTCGGGTTAGAATATCCTCGATGGTATGGTGAATAACAATTGTTCAATAGGTATCCGATTCGCTTGGGTCTACTTGGTGTCGGAAATTTTCCTCAAGCCAGTTGTTCAATAGCACAGCAATTTTTTCAGCTTCTTTTTTGGTGACAGTTCGTCCAACGTATTCGGGGCGATCCCAATAGTTGAACGTGACGTAACCTCCCGCCAACCCAAGGCGCCACATGAGGTGCGGAACATCGATCACGTCAGTGTATCGGAATTTATCGATCAGGTTCAGTTCGTACTTACGTTCAATGGTGAGAAAGGTACCCGTGCGTTTGATCTTTAAATGGGTGTAATTGAGTATCAGCCGTTCTTTTCCACGCACATTCCACAGTAGAATTCGCAATACAAACAACCAGAGAATGAAAAACCAGATCACATGTATATACAACCCATCATGCTGAATCAGCAAATCTTCCGAAATGAATTTGTAAAAGAGGATAACCCACAGCAGGCACCACAGTGTCATCAGCAAAATACCCCACGGGCTTCCCCGAAACGGAATCGTTACCGTCAGTTCTCCTTCCGTCTCCATTACCGAAAAATCGTCCTTCATGGCGTTTGAGACTTCAGTTGGATTGAAAGTATTCTTTCACATGGTCAGTAGTGAGATCGATCGCTGAAATGATTTGCGGTTCTTTGTTGTGGTTAAACAAGATAAGGTTCCATTCAGGCAATCCCTTTCTTCTCAGGTCGAGCGTCCATGTTGTCGTTACGCCTTTGAACCTTGCGAAGGGCAATTCGGCTTTCACCGTCTTTATTTGTATGGAATCAATTTTTTGAAGGGCTGTTGCCTGGTAATAACTGTTGTCGTCAGCGATGGTGTAGAAATCTTCTTCGCCATATTCCGCAATCATGGCATCGATCTGCACGCTGGTCGGATAAACAATAAATGCACAATCTGAATCGATTACCTGTATGCTGTCTTCGGCAACCGCTGAATCGATAAGATAAGATTCAAGTTTAAAAAGGCTTTCATAGTCGTACTCAGCAGCCATAGCTTTGTCCTGCGACACTGTGGTTTGATCTGTCGCAGTTGTGTCGGATTCCGTCTCAGCGGATTTGCTTTCGGACGTACGGCTGCAGCCGCAAAGGGTGGCACTGATAACGCAGAAGAGTACGGCTAGGTGGAGTTTGCTGGAGGTCATGGCGGAGACATTTGGGGTAACTTGTTAGCTTAAATTTACTTATACGCTGGACGAATATACGCAGACAGGGATGCCTTTTGGACTTTCGCGTGCGTAATGTTCCCAACGAAAGAATTTGTCTCGAAGTCACTGAGGTTAAACCAGACGAAATCTTCATCAATGGTGAAGTCAATCTCATTAAGGTTGGGAATGTTCACATCCCGGTGTCCAAAGGCAGCAATGATCTGGCTTTTGAACAAGGCCGTGTCAGCTTTTGCAGACAAATTGAAGTAATCGCTAAAGCTTAGGAGCCTGTTCTTTTTTACGTCAAAGTTTACGGAGTGATAACTCGGCATAGGAAAGCCGGATTCAGCATGATAAAACGAAGTCATCAGCAGGTAGCTGACTATTTTCTCATCGCGATGGCCTTTGACGAATTCGGTGTTAAATGTACTCCCGTAGAGGGAGAGCGAGGAGTCGCGGTGAATCAGCTCGTCAACAAACCGCACGAATCGCTTGCTTTCGTTTTCCATTTGATCTCTGATTTCCTGATCGAGGTGTTTATTTCCTGAAACAGGCACAAGTAAGGCGATTTCGGTATTTGTGCCGGAATCACTATACACGATTGTATCAAGCCGAATACCTTGAGGCACTGACGCTACTCGTTCGAGACTATCGGTTCTTCGCGCAAGTGAATCTTCTTGTTTGAGTTGTTTGAGGCTCGAGTCTCCTAATTGGTTTTGCCAGGGAATAAGCACAAGCAAAGCAATAATCACAATCACAGCGGGTGTTAACAGGAGTGTAATAAAGACAGACGTTTTCGTTCTTGATGTTGGGCCGGGCAGCAGCTTATGGAAGACCCATTCGATGAATATAAAAATTCCAAGGCCCAATAAAGCAAACAACAGTAAAATAAATATCGCACTTGGAATATCGGTTCCGAAGAGAAATAAAAGAGGAGTTTTCATCTGGAAGTGTCGTCTTTACGGTAGCATGATTGCCGGGCACCGCGAAGAAGGGAAGATAGTAAAAAATTACTGCTTTCACTCTCGTTCATTTCAAATGAGGCATCGATGACAATGGGATGCTCAAATGATCTATAGCGCTACAGAATTCAACACAGTTGCACTTTCTGGATGTGGCCGGAGTCCTTTGGCTTTTAAAAGTTTCGCAACACCTGACAAGAGTTCAAGCGATGCATCCACTTCATTTTTGCGCGTGGCGACACTTTCAATGTTAAAACCGTAAGGTATGGCGTTTTTCTCGCAATAATCACTCAACTCCCTTGCGGTAGCCAGCGCAATCTCAACAGAGCGCGCTGCAGGATCTTCGCACGTTTGTAAGTTCTGCTTGATTTCCTCCGGAACATGAATTCCCAGCCACTCCATGAACTGAAGCGTCTTCGGTGAGCCGCAAATGGTAAGGGTAAAGATAATTGTGGGAATGGGTTGATTTTTTGCCGCGCAGGTTCTTGCTAAAGCCTCTAACGTTTGGCGCGTGTAGTTAACATTGAAGATGCATTGCGAAATGAAGTATGAAACTCCGCAGCTCACTTTATCGAGGATGCGAATGTCTTCATCTTTCAGGATTGCATGTCGTTCGGGAATCGTTACGGCACCAATCACTGAGTGTTCCTGGTGTTCATCTCTCCAGATCTTGTAGGCTTCGGGCAAGCTTGTCTTAACAACGTAATCTGGTGACGGCAATCCAACGAACACCGGATAATATCCGTGACGCTTCAATCCATTCAGCCACTCCGCCAGCTCCTCCTTTGTAAACTTTCCGGCTGGTCGGTAAATGATCTTTGGAATTGCAAGCGCGTCCAGATACTGACTTGAATATTCAAAGGGATCAAGTGCATTGGTAAATGGGAATGGCCTTTCTTCACTTGTTCTGGCCGACTCATCCTGCACGTCATAAACTACAAGTGCATCGATGTCGAGTGTTGTAAGAATGGCTAGTGACTTTTGAGCAATCTCGGCTACTTTCTCAGGAGCGGTGAGCGCTTTCGGTGGCGTAATTCCGTAAAGGAGCAAGCCCGATTGCCTCTGCCTGATCTTGTTGAAGAACATGTTTGCGTAAGGGTTTAGGAGCGCCCAAAGATAGATAAATACAGTCGTTATTTGGAATGTCGCTGCGAGCGCGTTCCGAAAACGTTTGTTCCCGTCATTTCGCCCGGTCAGCGCAACGAGTACGTTCTTCCAGATTGACTATGTACTTGATGTTGTAAGTTGAATCTCAAAATACTTCGTGCCATGGATTGGGTTGAATCGATACGGAGGAATCTCATAAAAACCAGTGGATGTGTACAGCCGGATCGCGGAGTGCATCGTTGGAAGCGTGTCGAGGCGCATGCGTGAATAGCCAAGTTGTGACGCAATCGCGATGGCTTTCTTTAACATCAGTTTCCCAAGTCCCTGACCTTGCCATTCCTTGCGCAGGTACATGCGCTTTAGCTCGCCTATTGAATCAGCGAATTTACGGATGGCAAAGCATCCAATTGTCTGATCATGATCGACCAGGAGCAGCACAGCGCCATGTGGAGGGCCGTAATGTGTCGGTAGCCCTTTGATTTCCTCCTCGAAATTCTGAAAATCTAAATCTACTTCAAGCTGCGAAGCATATTCGAGAAATAATTCGCGTGCAGTTGCATAGTCGCTTTCGCTTTCTGCAGATATGAATGCTATTTGCCTTGTCATTGTTAAGCTCGAATAACCTAACGAATTTTTGTTGCTTTTAAAAATCGGTACATTTACCTATGCGTGAATTTGATGTGGTTGTTTATGGTTCGTATGGCTATACAGGAAAACTGATCGTTGAGAAATTCAAATTGCTTCCTTTAAAAATCCTTTTAGCGGGACGTGATCGAGAAAAACTTAGCGAGCAATCGCGCGATACCAATCTCGCTTTTGAAACAGTCGACATCCGCGACTCGGAACGGTTGCGTGCGTTATTGCTCCGGTCGCGGATTGTGCTTCACTGTGCAGGTCCGTTTCACGAGACTGCAAAGCAAATGATCGATGCTTGCATTCAAACCAAAACTCATTACCTCGACATAACCGGTGAATATCTGGTTTTTGAAATGCTTGCCCGAATTGACGCCCTCGCAAAGGCAGCGGGAATTTTGGTCATGCCCGGTGTAGGCTTTGATGTAGTTCCGTCCGATTGCCTTGCGCTGCATTTAAAAAATCGTTTACCCGATGCTAGACACCTTCAGCTCGCTTTTGCAATGTCGGGCGGTGGACTATCGCGTGGTACTGCGAGAACAATGGTTGATGGCCTCGGAGGTGGAGCTATGATCCGAAAAGATGGGATGCTGCAGTCCATTGCCCTCGGATCGAAAACGAAGCGTATTTCTTTTTGCAACCACACCAAACCTACGATGTGTATTCCCTGGGGTGATATTTCAACCGCATGGCGCAGCACGGGCATTCCAAATATTGAAGTGTACACCACTGTTTCGGTCGCAACAATTGCAATGGCTAAGGTATCGAGAATGTTCAACTGGTTATTGCGCATGCACGCTGTCAAAGTAATTTTGAAGAGACGTATAGATGCGCGTCCTGCCGGTCCCTCAGACGAAAAGCGTATGTCAGGAAGGAGTTTTTTGTGGGGGCAGGTGAGGAATTCACGGGGACAACACGTTGAAGCAAGGTTGAAAACGTTGAGTGGATACTCGCTTACCGCATCCACGTCTGTGTTGATTTCAGCGAAATTGCTCAACGCAGAAATCAGGGCAGGCTACTTTACACCGGCTGAGTATTTCGGTGAAGGATTGATCTTTGAGGTCGAGGGAACCGAGTGGTGTTGATCAAACTTGATGTCAGGGTGTTGCTACCACTGCACAAATCTTAACGTATTGCCATCAGGGTCAGTAACGTAAAATTCGCGCGAGCCCCACGACTGATCGACTGGTCCCTGGTGAACCGGAGAATCTACTTTGTGGGACTGATCAAGGCCGCGACTCTGATAGTTCGCAAACATTTTGTCGATTTCGGTTACTAATACATTCGCGGCTATCCCGATTTTCTGATCACCTTCAAGTCGAGTTAACATCAGATCGGCTTCACCGTTCGCAAGTAACACCACCCAGTCGTCTGCTGTAGCATTCGCGTCTTTCACATGAAAGTCAAGCACGTGTGTGTAAAAATGAAGCGAGGCATTCATGTCGGAAACTCGAAAAAGAGGGATCATTTTCATATCGACTTATTTTTTTCGCGCGGCTTGCGCCAAGTTTTCGGTTTTGAAAAAGATCAGTTTCACGTCTTTAAAGAAAACAACTACGCTGAAGAGCAATAGTATCCATCCGAGTGTTGTTAGCACAACCGACAAACTGAGCACAGGCGGCAGGAAATGAAAATAGAAATATTCAGTAGAGACGTACGAGATCTGTCCGTTGCTAAACATAATCCAGTCGAGGTAGTTGCCAAGCCACCCGGCAATGATCAATGCGAAGGCCAGCCTGAACGTCCAATGGAGCTCTCTTCGAAAAACGCGAACGGCCAGCAGAACAAGGAACACCTGAAAGGCAAGCTGCGCTGCAAGAAGTATAACGGCACTGTTTTGGAAGCCGAATGCCCCTCGTAGCGTTTGAATTCTTCCAATAGAAAAAAAGCCGGTGATGACTTCGTTCATCTCCGTGGGTTGGAACGATTGTGTGATCAATAGTTTAAAGACCAGGTCAACCACAATAAGGCCAGCCAGGGCCATAGCAGTTTTCTTGAGTTGTGTTGTTGTCATGCGGAGAGCATGTAAGGGTTATGGATACAGCAGATATTTTTTTCGCATTTCCTTGTACTGCGTCAACCCAGGTTCCCAGGTTTTGCGGATCTCTTCTTCTGATTTTCCTTCCGCTATCTGGGTTCTGAATTGCTCGTGACCAATCAGGCGCTCAATTACTCCCATCTGGTTGCTAAGCTTTGAGTCGAAAAACTTTTCCTTGTGCGGATGTTTATTGTATAGTTCAATAATCCATTGAAAGTTGATCTTGCCCGAAGCGCGAAGTTTTTCAATGTCGTAATTCCGAAGGTCAAGACCGAAGCATTCCTGGTTCATGAAAAGAGGCGTTTCTGCCATGCCCTTAATGCCGATTGGCGTGTATGAAAAATCGTAGATACCTTTTAGTTCAGGACTCCCAAGCACAGTGAATGGAAAATACGTTCCACGTCCGTGATTGATATAAGTGCCTTCAAACATACAGGTTGAAGGATAAAGCATAATTGCTTGTTGTGTATTCAGGTTGGGTGAGGGTGGGACAGGAAGTGTGTAGGGCATGCTGTGATCGTAGTTTGCTACAGGGATGATCTTCAGCTCGCATTTGACACCATTCGTAAGCCATCCTTCACCATTTGCCATTTGGGCGAATTCAGCCACGGTGAGCCCATGAGACATTGGAATAGGAAACATCCCGATGCCTGACTTAAACTTCATATCCAGAATCGGGCCGTCAATGAGGTAAGCGTTTGGATTTGGCCTGTCGAGGATGATCATGGGTTTGCTGCTTTCATGGCACGCTTCCATCAGGCGTGAAAGTGCATTGATGTTTGTGTAGAAACGCACCCCGACATCCTGCAAGTCGTAGATCAGAACATCAACATCCGCCATATCCTCTTTTGACGGTTTATTCTTTTTGCCATAAAGGGAAATAATTTTTATCCCTGATTTTGCATCTACCTCATCGTCAACTTTTACGCCTGCACTGGCGTTCCCGCGAAAGCCGTGCTCAGGCCCAAACACTTTTACAACGTTCACCCCAAGTGATTTTAAGCTGTCAACGAGATGCGTTTTACCAATGATTGATGTTGGATTCGCCATGATGGCCACTCGCTTTCCTTTAAGCAACGGAAGATATTTTTCAGTTTGCTCTGCACCCGTGATAATCTTTTTCTGATCTGGCGTTGCCCCCTTTTGCCTTTGCGCGGAGCACGAGCTGATTAATGTGACCAGGATAGCAAATAGAATCTTGAGCGTTGTTTTCATTCTTTACTATGTGACGTGCGTTTTGAATTACATTTTATCGTGAATATACAGTTCTGCTGAAGACGAGAGAACACAACCGACCGTTTATTTCGAACGGAAGTTACCCAAGGTTTACCTGCTAAAACCGCTCCGGTTTTTAAGCAATACTATCTGTTCGGTTGCTTAGGAGCAATTTAACCGGCAGCAGAAGCCCGCTGCTTCGATTTAGTTACGAAATAATGATAAACGGAAGACTAAAAGTGGTAACTTATATAACTAACCCACACCGCTATGAAGAGAATATTTATTAACAGCCACGACCAGGATTGGCTTTTTCTTATCAACCGCAGTCTGGAACAGGCGGGATTTGAGGTTCATTTCGTAGAACAAGCTGAATCACTTCAGAACGAATCGCCCGACTTACTGATCCTTGATACGAAATCATCTGACGATCTTCAGAAATGGAATCGCACATTCGACTCTGAGTCACTTTCATCGGTTCCCGTCTTTGTGGCATCAGGAGACTATACCATCAAGAAGAGGGCACTCAGCTCGGGTGCAAATGAATTTTTGAAGAAGCCCTTTCAAACCACTAACCTGATCTCCCTCATTAATAAGTTGTAGTCAGATTTTATAGAACATAGCCACACCGAAACTCGGTAGAACCGGAATAGAGATATTGATGTCCCATCCGGTAGGCTGTTTGTCAACAACGCGTTCAAACAACTGAACTGCGGTGCCTGCGTGAATCTGGATTCCAACCTTCTTGCTGATATTCATCTCTCGGCCGATGCCTGGATTAAAGTAGGTGTAGTTTTCAATGAGATATTCTGACTCGCTTCTAAAGTGATTCAGGCTTAGTTTCATGAACCAGGGTTTTCTGGGGGAAAGTTTAGCGGCACCTCCGAAATGAAAATATAAATCGGCTGCATACGACTGCGTTGTCTCGTTCTTAATTGGAATCGTTCCGTAAGTAAGCCCGAATTGGACTTGCTCGCCATTGAGCCGAATGCCAGCATTGATAAGTTCTGGAAAACCAAATCCTGCTGAGATGGCAAGCTTTTCCTGGCAATAAACCTCGATGGCTGAGATGCAAAAAAAGAAAATCAGGAGATGCTTCTTGGCGTTCATACAGCGGGATCTTGCAAGCTAAGATAGCGAAAAATACCCTATGGGCTAAACCCTCGCTGCCGCAGCCCGGCCCAGGCACCGCCTGCCAATCGATCAAGCCTTATTTATTATTGCCACTTTAAAATGGATCTAATCGGTCCCCACCTCGACCTCGATATCGGATGCGCCTGGCCCTCCAAAACGAAGGAGTGCAATGGCACCTTTCATGAAATCGGTTTTGTCAAGAACGGGTTTCACAGCTTTGAACAAATGTTCTGCGTTGGAGCCGTACATATAAATAAAGCCGTTCGTGTCTTTTGCGATTTCGTGTCCATCATATTCGCCAAGAGAATTTTCTTCTATGATCTGAGAAAGCTGACTCTCCAGCTTCTGCAGCGGATCGAGTGTTTTCTTGTTATACTTGAAGTGAACTACAATGGCGTGTTCTTCCCGCGTGCTATTGATCATATGAGGTTTTGATTTGCGATTCAAATTAGTAATCACTGCAGCTCTTCACTAATCAATTTATGTGCAAATCTTACACTCGCTTTTATTCCGTCAGGCGTACATTACCGCGCTTCAGTCAAGCGGCCATATACCATTCAGTTAAGTAATAATGCCATCACATATTCGTCATACAGCCTGCCTGTTGAAGCGAGCTTGTAGTTGTTCCTGAGTTTTCCTTCAATCTCAAATCCTACCTTACGGTAAAGACTGATCGCGGTACGGTTATCCGTGTCTACCGTGAGTTCAATACGCTTGAAATTTTTCTTCTGTGCTTCTTGTTTGATGTGCATTAAAATCTCAAATCCGATTCCCTTTCCCTTCATCGCTGTCTTGACGGTGAAACCGCCAAGGTAGAGTATGTGCGATTGCCGGTGCGTCTTCGGGATGAGGCGATAGGTGCCAATAATTTCCGTGTCGTTTAATACAACATAGAGTGAACCGGACTCGAGCATCGTTGTGTAAACCGATGAAAAAGAGTCGCGTGGCATTAGATCATACGTAAGGTAAGCATTGGCCAACGGATCCATGTAGAGTTGAAAAACATCCTCCAGGTCTGTATCAATTGCTGATCGATAGCTAAGCAGCATGCTCGGATGTGATGGTGATCCAGTCTTTGACAATCTGTGCTAGCGCTGACCTTTTAGAGGTGACATCGTTCATCGATTTGAATTTCATGACTCCGCGGTCTGGTGCTGGCCACTCGAGGAATTCAGTGTTGTCCTTCAGTATAGGCGACTTGCTTGCGAGCTTTTTAGATTTCGCTCCGCGGTGGAATATTAGCAGGATCGTGTCCGGCTTGCTCAGGTTGAATGTGATGCGATCGTCCCCCGCATGGCAGAAGCTTGGAGCATTCCATTTTATCTGCTCGGTCAGCGCAGGCACGCTCTTGGAAATTATCTTCCGCAGTTCAAGCATTTCGCTCTTGCGTGAATGCGAGGTGTTTTTGATGAATTCGTCTACGCTCATTTCGTCATGGTTATTTAGTCTTTTCTGGTCTGGCCGGAGGGGCAGTTGCCTTGGGGAAAATTTTATCTCGGGTTTTGATTGCCTTGGATAAGAGTGAGTCTCGAAATTCCCACGCTACCCGGATTCCAAACGCGAGGAGGATCACCCAGAAGATAATGAATACATAGTCAGGAACGCCTTGTGTGCTGTCATACGGGGCGCCCTTAGGCGATCGGTATTGCAGCAGGAGCGAATAAAAACTGGTCATGAAATTATTTTACTTCAACAGGTGCGTCAGTGGAGTAATCAATGATGCGCGTATTAAGGGATGTTGCGATGGGTCTCAACCGTTTTACCAGGTTTTCCCTGCTGTCAAAGGTCATCAAATGCACTTTATCATTTTCTGAGAACTTCAGGTAGCCATCGAACTGATCTTTTTGAATTGTGTTGGACGACACGCGCGAATGGAGTGTCTGGCTGACTCTTTTTTTCTTAATGAACACATATTCCAGCTGTTCGAAGGAATGTATTTCCTTATCGAGTTTCAATCCGACAAGCGAAATGTATTCAGTGTATTTTTTTTGCTTCAAGTCCACAGTTAAGCGGAAGTGGGTTGTAAGCATGACAACACCAGCGCTCAGGATCACTGCACCCACAATAAATTTGGGAGAAAACAGCAGGCCAAATCCGATCGGTACCAGGACAAATCCCAGCACATAAGGCATACCGGTAAAATAGTTAGAAGTCTTGAAATCGGTAATCATCGGGGCTTTTACCAAAAATACAAAAAAACTTGCCGTTTCAACCGATTGACTGGATCTGGCTACTCTATACTTATCGCGAACGCAAACATCAATCCGCTTTTCTCTTGTTTGGGAACTTCCTCGGAATTTTTAGCCATTACAAAAAATGAAACAGACGTTTGAGCATGTACGCGATCTGCTATCTTAATCCGGCTGTAGAGCGCCTGCAGTGAAGTGGAGAAATAGCCCTGCTCGTCAAATACAGCGTTATTGTGCCAGTTCGATAAAATGAACTGCAACTGACTGGTCTGGGCGTACATGATTCTGATTCGATTTACCCATTCCTTTTCTTCCATAGGGTTCAGAGCATTTGCAACGAGGGTTGTTTCATCGATGGTAAGTTTCGGAGATGCTTTAAAAGCTGATATGATGAAGATCCGGTCTCCGAAGGTGTCACCGAAGCCATCCATCACAACACCGAAGCTCGGTGTGATCGTGAACCTCCTCGAACATGTGAAGCGCTTATAAGCAATGCCAAAAGTAAAGTTATTGTCAGAGTGTTTATCGTAGAGGTCGCGAACCGAGAATACACTGACACCGTAGCCCTTCTTCTCCCACAGGAAATTAATATCAGCTGCCGGAGTGGGCGAACATATTCTACCGGAAAAATTGAAGAAACCCGTGGAGTGTAGCCGCGTGGTGAAACGGAGAATACGCTTAGGTGGAGTTATTGCCGTGGACGAATCAGATACAACACTGTCCTTCTGCAGGGAATCCCCGCGTCCCTCGCAAAAAATCGCCAATACAATAACGGTCAACACGATTTTCATGTCTCTACCAGTGATTCAAATGCAGCGTATGGATAAAGTAAAATTCTCCTCAAATTTTATCGTTAATACGCTTAAAAAACAGTTTC
This sequence comes from Chryseosolibacter sp., assembly GCA_036402075.1. Classification (GTDB taxonomy): domain Bacteria; phylum Bacteroidota; class Bacteroidia; order Cytophagales; family Cyclobacteriaceae; genus Chryseosolibacter. The sequence continues at coordinate 12,778 of DASWTP010000204.1, forward strand.
AGTTTTATTAATTTTAACCATATCAGATGACAAGGCTCGCAAACACGGCCTCGTTAATCCCGACAGGCTTGTTCGTATCGGGATCATTTTTGAAATATTTACGATTTGTGATTTTTGATTTAAGCCTGATCTCAAATCTTAAATCTAAAATCTGAAATCTTAAATTCGATATATGGAAACTCTTGAGCTTCGCACTGACCACAAGTACGTAGAAGTGGCTGATAAAATTGAGATTCAGATCGAGCGGAAGATCCTGAAAGTGGGAGATAAGCTTCTCTCGGTTCGCGCGCTGAGTAAGGAGCAGGGCATTAGCCTGAGCACTGCCTTTCAGGCTTATTATCTTCTTGAGAGCAAGGGACTGATTG
>DASWTP010000205.1:0-6990 GCA_036402075.1 Chryseosolibacter sp.
ACGGAAACGTGTTGCCCTCCCAACTTCGCAGCCACCAGTTCTACGAGTACCTGGCTTACCAAACTTGATTTCCCTGAGCCTGAGATTCCGGTAACGCTTGTGAACACACCCAGGGGAAATTCAACATCAACATTTAACAGATTATTTCGCGTCACGCCCGTGAGCCGGAGCCAGGCAGATGGTTTTCTGAAATTGTCAGCGTAATGCTCACTGTTATCAAAAACAAAAAGACGGGTTTGCGAAGCTTCTACTTTTGCAAGACCTGCCGGAGCACCGCTGTATAAAATTTCCCCTCCCTCCTGGCCCGCCTTTGGGCCCACCTCGACAATCCAGTCTGCATGGCGGATCACATCGAGCTCATGCTCAACAACGAAGATGGAGTTGCCCGATGCTTTCAGTCCATCAAGTGCACGAAGGAGTGCTTCCGTGTCGGCCGGGTGAAGCCCAGCGCTCGGCTCATCAAGTATATAGACAACTCCAAAAAGATTAGAGTGAACCTGCGTGGCAAGTCGAAGGCGCTGCAATTCGCCTGGGGAGAGTGTTGGAGTACTACGCTCAAGACTAAGGTATCCGAGGCCAAGATCGATCACAACATTCAATCTTGAGAGCAGGTCTTGTGAGATGCGCTGCGAAACAATGAATTTTTCCGGATGCTCTTGTTGTGCTTCATCGACCTTCGCTGCGAGAAAATTTTTCAGGATCGCTGAAAGTTGCATCATAGGCAGCCTGGACATTTCGGTAATGTCAAGGTCGGCAAACTTGACACGTAAAGCTTCCTTACGCAGTCGTTTACCATGGCAAACCGGGCATTCCGTGCTCATCATAAACCGCGCGACACGTTTTTTCATGAGCTGACTTTGGGTGGTCGCGAACGTAGTCATCACATATTTACGCACTCCGATGAACGTTCCCATATAGCTCGGTTCCATCTTGCTTCTTAGCGCCTGCTTTACTTCTTTGAGATTGAAGCCAGCGTAAACAGGAACGACAGGCTGTTCATCTGTGAACAAGATCCAGTCGCGATCTTTCTTAGGAATGTCACGCCATGGTTTGTCGATGTCGTATCCCATCGTGGTAAGTATGTCGCGAAGATTCTGTCCCTGCCATGCCGAGGGCCACGCTGCAACAGCTTTTTCACGGATGGATAATGTGTCATCAGGCACCATCGACTTCTCTGTTACATCGTACACTCTGCCGAGTCCATGACAGTTGGGACACGCACCCTCGGGAGTATTAGTCGAAAATGATTCGGCATAAAGAATGGGTTGACCCTTCGGATAGTCGCCAGCGCGAGAATACAGCATCCTGAGAAGATTGGAAAGTGTAGTAACACTTCCAACAGACGATCGCGTAGATGGAGATCCTCGCTGCTGCTGTAACGCTACAGCCGGTGGAAGTCCGTTGATTTTTTCTACTTTCGGTACAGACATCTGGTGGAAGAGCCTGCGCGCATAAGGTGATACCGATTCCAGATAACGTCTCTGCGCTTCTGCATATAAGGTCCCAAAGGCCAGCGAGGATTTGCCAGAACCCGATACACCAGTAAAAACCACCAGGGCATTGCGTGGAATTCTAAGCGAAACACTCTTCAAGTTATGTTCGCTTGCCCCTTGAACTTCGATGTATCCATCTTCTTTAAAGTGTTCGGTTTCCGATCGAATGGCCATTCCGAGATCCGTTAAAATCGTGTGCCCTCGTGGAATAAATGCATCAACATGTGCACCCTGTCACCATGGGGCGGCCGATGTAAACAAAGTATTCAATCTCGTTTGGGATCTCAACCAAGGTGATCACTATTGAATGAATTTTCATTTTCAAAGGCTTTATAGCTTGCCGGTTCGCGACTTTGGAAGTTTAGAAGACTTTACTTGCAGGCGCTTGTTGCAATTACTATGTCTGAATAAAGAATCCCTGGATTGGCGAAGAACCGCTAAATGACCGGGGAAAGTTGCTCAATCTATCAGATTATTACCGATTCAATTGACTGCAACAGCTTCTCAGGGGTACATGGTTTAGCGAGAAATTTCCTGATACCCAGAGATGACGCCCGATCAACTGTGTACTGATCGGATTTTGCCGACATGATCACGATGGGAATGTCGCGCAAGCCCGGAATATTCTTGAGTTCTTCAATCAGGGTGAAACCATCGATCCCAGGCATGAGCAGGTCGGTTATGATAACATCAGGCTTAACAGCCTCCGCGCGAAGCAAATGAAGTGCGTCAGCCCCGTTGAGACTGATATGAACACTATGGCCTTCCATTTTCAAGATGTCGGAAGCTTGCTGGGCGAGCTCAAGTGTATCTTCAACAAGCAGGACTTTCGCCATACTCTTATAAGTAACAACTTATAAAGAAAAATAAATCACGGTTTTGCCTTCAAGTATCCAGCCCCAAACGCGCGTAAGGTTTCCGATGAAAAGATGAAAAGTAGAGGTATCGAAAGAAATACCTTGTACTTTGTTTCATCTGCAATGCCCTATCGAGCCGGAATTTTAGACAAAAATGTTTCCGAAAGAGATATTTTACAACGAGTTCTTCAAAAAATTTATGATGGAACGTCTGGAGAGCATTTTTCATTACCCGATGACGTTATTGCGCGTCACAAAGAATCACCATTCCATGTTGTTTTCATATATGATGAGTTATCGTGGGTTAGTCTCGTCTGCGCGCACGTCAAAGATGTGCCTGTCATCGCAATTCTAAAAAAAGACACACCCTTCAAAGATGTATTAGAGGCTGGGGCAAAGGATTTTCTTTACGAGGGATTCGATGATATGCACCTGCAGAAATCGATTCAACTCGCAATCGAACGCAAGAACTCAGAATTGAATTACGAGGCTCTTTTCTTTGAAGCACCGACCCCGATGTTGGTGTTTGACCCCGAAACGCTTCAAATAGAACTCGTGAATAAAGCTGCAATTCAACACTATGGGTACTCTGAGTCTGAGTTTGTCCAGCTGAAAGTTAGCGATGTCGAACCGCAGCACCTTAATGAATTTTCAAGTCAAAACGTTAAAATCCAAACGCAACCCTTGTCATTATACGAAGGTGAGCGCCTTCATCGAAAAAGAAACGGAGAAATAATTACAGTCGAAGTTCGCGGCAGGTTGGTTAAGCGTAACCGAAGAGTACTCAACGTTGTCGCCATTCAAGACATTACCGAGAAAAAGAAAAACTTCCAGTTGATCAAAGATCAGCAAGAGCAACTTAAGTTACATATTGTAGGTAGCCGGATGTTCTCAGTCGACATCAATTACAAGACTCGCGAGGCAAAAGTGTCTGATGAAGCGCGGGAGATTCTGGGTCCAAACGTAAAGAATGAACTCACCATCGAAGACCTGAGCAAAATAATCCATCCAGCAGACCGCGACAGGATGGTTGATTTGCTGAATAATTTTTCCACATCAACGGTTCGAAACACACAATTCCGCGTGTTCGGCCAGGATGGTCGAGTGTTATGGTTAGAAAGACGTCCATACATCTATTATGATCAGGCCTGGCAACCCATCGGCACAAAGGGATTGATGGTCGACATTACAGAGCAAAAGCAAATAGAACTCGAGTTGACCAGAAGCTTCACGGAACTCCAGCGCGCTGCCACACAGCAAGCTTCCATCCTTAACGCGTTGCCGGCCCATATAGCATTGCTCAACAAAGACGGGATTATCATTGCGGTTAATGAGCGATGGAAGGATTTTGCTGATGAAAACAGGCTTGTGACACCGGACCATGGTTTGGGAATTTCGTATTTCGCAGGCACCCAAACGGACCCTGAAGTTCAGAACATCCACGAGCAATTAAGAGCAGTCTTGCGGGGTGATCTCGATGGTTTCCGACATGAGTACACGTGCCATGCTCCATTCAAACAGCGGTGGTTTACCATGATAACACAGCAGCTGGAGCACGGAGGCGGTGCTGTAGTCATGCACGTTGACGTCACTGACAAAAAGATTGCTGAGATAGAGTTTCTCAAGTCCCAGGCAAACCTAACGGCCATTTTCAATACCACCGAAGATGCTTTCGTCCTGATCGGGACGGATTACACGATCATGACGTTCAACAAACAGGCTGCAACTAATGCCACTCGATATTTCAACCAGGAGTATAAAGTGGGTGTGTCTTTTCTTGAATACTTACGGGAAGATTTTCGTGACGACTTCGTAAAGAACCTTGCTGCAATCGACAAAAGTGTGGGTATTTGTATTGAGACCTCATTTGAGATAGAGTCGGAAGAACACTGGTATAAGATCAGGGTTCAGGCTGTACAAGATGCCGATCTGCGTACCATTGGCTATTGCATCAGTGGACACAATTTCACTGAACAAAAAAAAGTGGAACTGAAACTGCGTGCGAGTGAAGAGCGCTTTAGGGCTTTGATTGAAAATTCAGGCGAGTTGTTTACCATTTGCAACTATAATGGCGTGATCGCCTACATAAGCCCCAATATTAAAAACATTTTAGGAGACATCGGCATTGAAAGGAATTCGATTGAACATTTCATTCACCCGGAAGAAGTTGCTGCTTTCCGGTTGTTGTTCAAACGTGTCCAGGAAACACCTTCGCGCATTTTTCACTTCATACATCGTATCCAAGGCTTCGAGGGTGAATGGCAGTGGATCGAAGGCTCAATGATCAATCTGAATCACCTGGAAGCGGTCCAGGGGATTGTTGCAAACTTCCGAAATATAACCGGGCGAGTACAAGTTGAACTCGAACTCAAAAAGAATCAATATTTCCTGGATAAGGCAACAGCAGCTGCCAAGCTTGGATACTGGGTTTTTAATTTGACCGATTTTTCTGTCCGGTGGTCAACTCAAATGTTTGAAATTTTCGGTGGGTCGGAAAAATTTACACGTCCATCACTTGATTATTTTTATTCAACAATACATCCCGAAGACCTCCCGGTTGTGCAGACAACCGTTGAAAGATTAATTCTTTCGCAAAAGCCGGAAAACTTCGTATGTAGAGTACTTAATGCACATAAAAAAACACGGTGGGTAAACATCGATGCAGAGTTCACCTATGATGATTCCGGCACCGCAGTATCGATGCTTGGCACAGCGCAGGACATCACCGATCTCAAGGAGAAAGAAGAGCATCTTCGGGTGAGCAAGAACAACCTGGACTCATTAATAAACAGTTCGCAGGACCTGATCTGGGCCGTGGATGAAAGCGGTAAGCTGATAGCTGCCAACCGCGCCTACCAGGAAACCATGCTAACCATTGCCGGGATTCAACAAGTCGTTGGCGCAGATGCGATCATACCCAGGGCCGCGAATTCGTCATTCTGGAGCGAGAACTATGCTTCAGCCCTTCGTGGAGAATTTGTGAATTTTGAATATTCATTCGGCCGCGTTGGTCGCATGTATGATATACGGCTGAATCCGATTTTCGATGGCCAGAAGATCATCGGCCTGAGCGCGTATGGCCGGGATATCACAGAAGCAAAAAAGAGCGCTGATGTCATCAGGAAAATATACAGCCAATATGAGATCCTTTCACGTGCAACCAATGATGCCGTGTGGGATTGGGATATACGAACCGACAATGTAACCTGGAACCATGGGCTTCAGCATTTATTCGGTCACACTAAACATGACCAAACAAGAACACTCAAATGGTGGGAGGAAAATCTTCATGCTGACGACAGGGCTGACATATTGAAATCACTGCAACTCGTCATCGACAAGAAGAACAACAATTGGTCGGGCAACTATCGCTTCCGCTGTGCTGACGGAAGCTACAAGTATGTCTTCGATCGTGCGTATACCGTATACGAAGATGGCATGCCTGTTCGGATGATCGGTGCTATGCAGGATATCGATGAACTAACACATTATCGAAAATCTCTGGAGCAGAAAGTAGCCGAACGAACAAGAGAATTGCATGAATCATTAGCAAAAGAAAAAGAGTTGGCTGAGTTGAAGAACCGCTTCGTTTCGATTGCCTCCCATGAATTCCGCACTCCCCTCGCAACTATTGAGTTTGCTACAGGTTTCCTTCGGTCATACAGGAAAAAGATTTCCGATGATGAAGTGGGGCAAAAGCTTGCTACTATTGAACGCCAAGTCAACCATATGGCCTCCTTGCTTGAGGATGTGCTCGCGGTCGAAAAAACCGAGGCAGGAAAAATACAGGTCCTGGCCAATGCGATCAATCTTAAGGAAGTGGTCAGCGATGTTTGTGAAAGTGTTGAGCGCCTGATGAAGTATTCTCACAAAATTTACATTACCTGGGACATCGAATTAACGGAATATGTCACGGATGAAAAGTTGTTGCGGAACATCTTTTCTAACCTGCTCACAAACGCCATAAAGTTTTCACCAGACGAAAAGAGCATTGCTTTCAGCTGTCAGGAATCAGATCGACATTTAGTATTCACCGTAACGGATAAGGGAATCGGAATCGGGACAGCTGATTTCCAAAATATTTTCGAACCATTTGCGCGTGGATCAAATGCAGGCACAATCCCAGGGACTGGGCTTGGGTTGTCCATTGTAAAAAGAACGGTTGATTTACTTGGAGGCAGCATCACAGTCAGATCACAACCCGGAGATACACAATTCAAAGTAACACTACCAAAGGATACGAATGGAGAAAATTAAAATATTGCTCGTTGACGATCACAAGCTAATGCTTAAAGGTCTTGTATCACTGTTTAGTGGAAGAGATAGATTTGAAATTGTTGGGACGGCCAATAGCGCGGAAGACGCCATCAACAAAGCGCGGACAATGCGACCCGATGTCATTCTCATGGACATCAAGATGCAGGGCATGTCCGGGCTCGAAGCATGCCGATGGATCAAAGACGGGGACGATCAAATAAAGATTATCCTGCTGTCAATGGAAGTCAGAAAAGACTTTTTAAGCATTGGGATTCAAAGTGGCATAAGTGGATACCTTGCGAAAGATATCGATGACCAGGAACTATTTGAGGCTGTCGAAGCAGTGCACCGAGGGAAGCAATATTTTACCGAGGCCATTACCA
>DASWTP010000206.1:0-26509 GCA_036402075.1 Chryseosolibacter sp.
CGATATTCTCTACAAAGTCCTTTTCGATATGAAGAAGGATGTGACCGACCTGAAGAAGATCGTGCTCGACCTGATGAACGGCCAGGGCGAAGCCGGAAAATTAATGAAGGACAACGCACACCTGTTTAACGAAGTGCATCACCACGATGGAGAAATCGTTTCGAAAGAACCTGTGGTGCTGAACATCCCCCAACCTCAAAATGGCGATGAGCATATCGAAGAAATTCACGACATCAGTCACATTGCAGAGGATGATTCTTTGTCCATCGAGAAAAAAGAAAAGGAGCTGATAATCCGCGCCCTCCAAAAAAATAACAACAGGCGTAAATATGCGGCACGGGATTTGGGAATTTCCGAGCGTACCTTGTATCGAAAAATTAAGCAATACGAGCTCGAAGAGTAATTGTCCACCGTGCCTATGTTTTTGAGAATTTTATCGTTTTGTGTTTTTGTTTCCCTGATGCTTGTGTATTCATCATGCGGTGTGGGCGTGCAGTATTCCATGACAGGAACGGCAACGGACGCATCTACCATCAGCATTGCCGACTTCTATAACAATGCCGACCTCGGTCCTGCCAACATGGGTCAGACGTTTACCAACGAACTGAAAAACTATTTCGTCCGCAACTCAAGCCTTTCGGTGGTCCAACAGGAAGGTGAACTCTCGCTGGAAGGCGAGGTCACAAATTTTTCGTTGACTCCGATCGCGCCCGTTTCTACCGGTGACCCAAATGAAATTACCAGCGCTTCAGCTACGCGCCTCACCATTACCGTTAAGGCCACGTATATCAATACCCTCAATGACGAGATGAGCTTTAAAGACAAGACGTTTTCGTTCTATAAAGATTTCCCAAACGAGCTTAATGTGTCTGACATTGAAGACACCTACGTTCGGCAGGTTTTTGAGCGGATTATCAACGATATCTTTAATGCCTCGGTTGCCAATTGGTAAATTTTGTTATTTTTACCTTAGGCCCCATGACTGTGGATAAAAATCTGTTTCAATCGTTGCTGCACCGGTACGCCTCTTCATCCCAGAAGGATCTTGAGGAAGTGCTGGCGTTGAAAGCACAATATCCTTACAGTCAGCTGCTTTCCGTTCTGGCCGCCAAATTCCTAAACGACCATCAGCGCGACCCCAATCAACACGAACTTCAGGCAGCTGCCATTCGCTCGGCAGACAGAACTGTGTTGCGTGAAGTGATGGACAATGAGATTGATTTTGACCAGACACCTTTGATTGCCGAAGTACCGATTCAAGAGGAGGTTGCTACTATGGAAGCGACCGCCCCGGCTGCTGCAGCCGAGAATCCCACTCCGCAGGCGAGGCCGGAGAGGAAAATCGTTGTATACGAGGCGGATGTTGCGAATATTCATCTCGATGGTTCCGACTTAGCGGACCAGGTCATGAAAGACCTTGAAAAGCTTACGGCTTCCCGTCATAATTTCGAGATGCTCTTCGTTGAATACGCGGAGGTTAAGGGAAGCGAACCGTCACCCGTACCCGAAGAACGAATCGCTGAAACAACGACCTCGGATGCTGTTCGGGAAAAAGAAAGCGCCAAATCAAGAAAACAGCGAATCATTGAACTCGCGAAAGCCCGTCAGGCTGCTCCCTCGCAGGCCATAGAAACAATCGAAGAAACCAAAAAGAAGCGGCACTCAGAAACGAAAGCGAGTCCGAATGAAGAGTTGATCAAAGACATTATCACTTCCAAGGAGGAACTGACGCCCGACACACCCAAGCAAAAGGAGCAGATTGACATCATCAATCATTTTATCCAGAAGCAACCGTCTATTACCAGCGCAAAAGACAAGCAGCAGCCAACCCCCATCGCTGACCTCAATCCCATTAAGACAGGCGAGTTTGGCGACAACATCGTATCTGAAACACTTGTTGAGATCCTGATCAAACAGGGCAAAAAAGACAAGGCGGTGGAAGTCCTTAAAAAGTTAATTTGGAAATATCCACAAAAAAAGGCTTACTTTGCATCCCAAATTGAAGAGTTGAAGAAATAGTTATGTACACGCTTATCATCGGAGTTATTATCTTTTTTGCTGTGTTATTGATCCTTGTTATTCTGGCCCAGAATGCTAAGGGAGGCGGTCTAACAAGCCAGTTCGGTGGATCATCTGCCAGCAATATCATCGGTGTTAAGAAGACGGGTGACCTGCTTGAAAAACTGACCTGGGGATTTATGATCACCATTATGGTTTTATCATTAACGATGTCAACCAACTTTGTTACTACGGGTGGCAATAACATTCCTTCAAACGAAATTCTTGATCGCGCAGGCGAACAGGCTCCTGTCAATGTTAACCCAACACCAGGGTTAAATCTTGACACCACCGGGGCGTCAACAAACCCGACTGATACGACTAAATAAGAATAAAAGCTTAACGCATATCCCGATAGTAGGGACAAAAAGCCTCTCCAGTGATGGGAAGGCTTTTTTCGTTTGGAGGATGTTTTTAGTTTTTAGTTTTTAGTCTATAGTTTGTGGTTTGTAGTTACTTTCGGAGGTCAGCGTAGTTCGGTTAACTGCTAATCAAACTACAAACTACAAACGACAAACTATAGACTATCCCGTCTGGGAAATATGCTTGACAAAAAGACGCTTCGCCACCGGCATCAATGTCTCTGTGAATGGCACCTTGAGCTTTGATAGCATCAGAAAAGCTGCTGGGTTGGGAAGATCACGGTATTTCTTGATCAGATCAAGTTTAATGCGTTCGTAGGTGTTACGCATAGTTTTGTCAACGCTTTCAACAAACTGCGTATTGAGGCTCCTAAGCTGTTCTTTGCTGTCCTCGAAAATGCTTACTTGATATCGATAAACATTGGTTTCTTTTTCTGGCGGCTGCGTCACAAAGAGGTATCCCTCGTTGGCGTAAAGCGGGGTCACTCCTACCGGTGAGATCTCAAGGTTTGACTCAACATATTCGTAAATGACGGTTCCCTCCTGGAGTGAATCTTTAATATGAGGAATCGCAAAATCAATGATCGACTCAAGTTCATTCATAATGCGGTCGTCCTCAACCAGTTCGCGATAGCTCAACTCCAGCTTACTAATTTCTTCCAGCGACAGCTCCTTGGGAAACGATTCGCGGATCAAGGCCTTGTTTTCCTTAACTGCCACCAGGTTCCGGTAATGGAATACCAGGTCAGCCAGAAAGGGATACAACTCTACTTTGCCGAATGATTTTTTGACAGTCTGGAGATACGCCAGCAGCACGTATTTTTTGTATTCAAAATCAATGAGTCCCTGGGTTAACCAGTCTTTTGACAATTTTTCCATAACACACACTTATTCGTTCTAAAAGTTAATCGATTTTATTCATCCAACCAAGCGCTAGATTATAGCGATGCGGGCGATAAGCGGGTTTTGTTTTGGAAAACAAATCTTGGGCCTTCGATTCTGGAACTCCAAACACCAATTAACTAAAAGCAGGAAGCGCTCAGCGGGCAATTACCAGCCACCGGCCAGCTGCCGACTGCCAAAGCCCCCTTTTCCTGCCAAAACGCCATTCTGAATGACTGAAAAATCTGTCACTTATCGTCAAATACATGGCCGATCCCTCTCTCAGAACGAAAAAATGTCCGTTATTCGCGTCTCTTTTCGCACTGGCACAGATCGTGATGAACGGGCAGAGCGAAACCCTTTAATTCGTATAACCTTTAAACAATTCGAAGTATATGGCGAAAATTAACTTTAAACCTAATGAGGACAGGGTGTTGGTTCAGCCTGCAGCCGCAGAGGAAAAGACAGCATCCGGAATTATCATTCCTGACACAGCAAAGGAGAAACCACAGAAGGGCACTATCATTGCCGTGGGCGAAGGCTTGAAAGATAAGCCGGTCACTGTAAAGGTTGGTGACAATGTACTCTATGGAAAGTATGCCGGAACAGAAATCACAATTGACGGCAAAGAGTACCTCATTATGAGAAACTCTGATATTTTCGGAATCATCTAATCTTCACACCAAAACGATCTAAGAATTATGGCTAAAGAAATAACATTCGACACATCTGCCCGCGACAGAATTAAAAAAGGCGTTGACAAACTTGCTGATGCGGTGAAAGTAACTTTAGGTCCTAAGGGACGTAACGTTATCATCGATAAGAAATTCGGTGCTCCTACAGTAACAAAAGACGGTGTATCTGTTGCAAAGGAAATCGAATTGAAGGATCCAATCGAAAACATGGGCGCGCAGCTCGTGAAGGAAGTTGCTTCAAAGACTGCTGACGCAGCTGGTGATGGTACAACTACTGCAACTGTCCTCGCGCAGTCAATCTATGCGCACGGTATTAAGAACGTTGCTGCTGGTGCAAATCCAATGGACCTGAAGCGCGGTATCGACAAAGCTGTTGAAGCTGTTGTTGACCACCTGAAGAAGCAATCAAAGAAGATCAAAGATTCTAATGAGATCGCCCAGGTAGCTACGATCTCTGCAAACAGCGATGAGACTATCGGTAAGATGATCGCTGATGCAATGGATAAGGTTGGAAAAGACGGTGTGATCACTGTTGAAGAAGCAAAAGGAACAGAAACTGAAGTGAAGACTGTGGAAGGTATGCAGTTCGACCGCGGTTACCTCTCTCCTTACTTCGTGACCAACACTGAGAAAATGGAAGCTGAACTTGATTCACCTTTCATCCTCATCTACGACAAGAAGATCAGCAGCATGAAAGAATTGCTTCCAATCCTTGAGCAATCTGCACAAACTGGTAAGCCACTTGTGATCATTGCTGAAGAAGTGGAAGGCGAAGCACTTGCTACGCTTGTTGTGAACAAAATCCGCGGTGCCCTGAGAGTTGCAGCCGTTAAAGCTCCTGGCTTCGGTGACAGAAGAAAAGCAATGTTGGAAGACATCGCTATCCTCACTGGCGGACAAGTGATCAGCGAAGAGCGTGGCTTCAAACTTGAAAACGCAACGCTTGACATGCTTGGTCGCGCAGAAAAAGTGAACATCGACAAAGACAATACAACGATCGTTAACGGTGCCGGCAAGAAGGCTGACATCCAGGGTCGTGTTGGTCAGATCAGAGCGCAAATCGAGACAACAACATCTGACTACGATAAAGAAAAATTACAAGAGCGTCTTGCAAAACTTTCAGGTGGTGTAGCAATCCTTTACATCGGTGCTGCAACTGAAGTTGAAATGAAAGAGAAGAAAGATCGCGTTGACGATGCATTGCACGCAACACGCGCTGCAGTGCAGGAAGGTATCGTTGCAGGTGGTGGTGTAGCTTACATCCGTGCAATTGAAGCGTTGAAAGATCCTAATGCAATCGGTTCTAGCAACGAAGATCAGGCAACCGGTATCAACATTGTGAGACTTGCTCTTGAAGCTCCTTTGAGAACAATCGCTGAGAACGCTGGTCAGGAAGGTTCTGTAATCGTGAACAAAGTTCGCGAAGGCAAGAAAGACTACGGATACAACGCTCGTGACAACAAGTACGAGAACTTCTTCGAGGCAGGTATCATCGACCCTACAAAAGTATCTCGTCTTGCTCTTGAGAACGCAGCATCAATCGCTGGTCTGTTGTTGACAACAGAAGCTGTTGTGTCTGAGATTCCAGAAGAAAAAGAAGCTCCAGCAATGCCACACGGTGGCGGCATGGGCGGCATGATGTAATCACCCCTAAATTCCCTAAGGGGACCTAAAGGATAGTAGTTATGTTACAGAAAGCTCTCACTTCGGTGAGGGCTTTTTTTTTGCGGTTTGGGTTCGCCCGAGGGTACCGCACGGGTTGAATATTGTATCGCGCTTTAAACGCGGAAAAGTGGGGTCAGTCCCCCTGCATCGTCCCCGAAACGGGAGACGATGCGAGACAATGAATGTCATATACAATGGGCTTCACGCATAACACATCGGAGCCAGATTGCAGCTAAGCGTGAGTGTGGTCACTGCCCCGGTGCATCGTCCCCGAAACGGGAGACGATGCCAGCCAATGAACCATGCTCCCTCATTGCGCAACACTGCGGCCATAGCGCCATAGCGGTTAAAGCGCCCTGAATGTTTTAGATAAATGAGCTTCCCGTATAACACTTCGGAGCCAGATCGCAGCTGAGCGAGAATGTGGTCACTGCCCCGGTGCATCGTCCCCGAAACAGGAGACGATGCGAGACAATGAAGGATGCTCCCTCATTGCGCAACACTGCGGCCATAGCGCCATAGCGGTTAAAGCGCCCTGAATGTTATAGATAAATGAGCCTCCGTATAACACTTCGGAGCCAGATCGCGGTTGTGCGAGAGTGCGGTCAGTCCCCCTGCATCGTCCCCGAAACGGGAGACGATGCGAGACAATGAAGAGATTGCGGTTCGCTTACTCAATTCCGGGATCAAAAAGCAATTCCTCAAATTCGGAGGCATCTGTTATCATTTATATCACAAAGAAGCAAGCCGTGAAAACGAGCCGGAAAATTCCAGGAAGGTAGTCCTTGCAGTTAACAATGGCACCAAATGGGCAGAACGCGGACTATTTAAAGGAGCCTCTTGAATAAATAATTGCTGACATCTCGGTAATTGAGTTGTGGAGGCCCGTACGAGACTGCTATTACTGGCATCGTCCCCGAAACGAGAGACGATGCGAGACAACAATGTACAAACACCCCCGATTTTGAGGTTTTTGAAATTTGTGCTGGAACGCTTGTAAGTCGTCATTCAAATACCTTGATTAGTGTCCCCATCTAGGAATCAGTGTCGGTGAAAACTCTTTTACCGATGAAATTTTTTTTACGTGCGCTCGCGCTTTCTATTTTAACATTTTCTTGTAAAGACGAAGTAAACACGCCTATTGTCACGGAGTTGAATCCGCAAGTAGGAGCTCAAATCCCACTTGAGACAGCAACACGATGGACCCAACGCTTAGACGAAAAACGCGGACAATTTTCTCGCTCAAAAACTCAGGAGACAATTCCAAGCCAGTACCTCTGCGATTACCTGCGCGACATTAATTCACAACTTGGGGCCGCGGTTCACTACGGACTAGATAGTGAAGGGGAAGTTAGGCTGCTGATAATAAAGTACGACCAGAACGCACACTGGGCCGAGACTGCCCTCGACACAAAAAGTAAAATTACCGTCACTAAGTCGATCGCCCGAGAGTATTGTGACAGATATAAAGCGTCAAATGCGACAGGACCCTGGTCATACTTCTATGGAAGAAATATACTAAGTGCTATTGTTGATCGAGGAGAATTCGAATCCTTTGCGCTCGTCCCAGCGATCAACGACCTGGATGAACCGCAACTGCTTCTTTACATCTGGTTGAACCAGGTTTCAAACGGAAAGATCGCGCAATCAGAGCCCGAAGTGTATGATAAGGGTTTTCCCTGCCCAACGAATTGCGCAGATGAAAACTGATCTTGTTTCACTTTTGTACCTAGCTCAGGGCTTATCACCGATAATTGGGTTCATCGCACATTACTTCGTAGTAGTTAATGTTCCCCGACAAAACTACTTGATCTTTGCCTATCTGGTCATCTGCTTTTTTGCTGATGGATTTGCGTATTTTCAAATGTTGCCGATTCCCGTCATTTTTAACATCCACGATATTTTACAATTTGTTATAATTATAACCATATACATTGGCTTATTTCAGCAACGGGCCGGCCTATATATTGTGATCACAATCGTTGTTTACATTCTTGGAATCACTACAACTGTTAGATTACGAGGATTCAACGTCTATCATACTTATATGTGGGCGCTGAGCTCCCTTCTAATTAGTGCGATATGCATAGTTTTTTTATGCGTGGCTAACGCGAAACCAAAAGAATTTGCAAATAATAAAGACGCATACAATACCTTGGTGATGACCGCATCTTTCCTTTTCTATTTTCTTGCTGCGATGTCTTTTTTTCTTTTTGCAGAGTTTATTTTCAAAAAAATGAGCGATGAATGGGCACGGATAACATGGCTATACCACAATATCATTGGACTTCTCAAAAACATCGGCCTTGCTGTCGCGATTTTTCTTACGGGAAAAGCAAAGGTAGCTGAAGATCCTCGTAAAGCCGTTAGCCCCAGGCCGTATCGGCCCGGGAAGTATGATGCTGATTATCCATTCACTCGGGAGCACCGGGACTATTAAACTCCTATTTGTCCTGGGTTTACGGTAGGAAGCACCTAGCCACCCTTCAAATTTCAATTTTCATATCTCCTAAATTCTTTCATATTTGATCTATTATTGGATGGCGATCCTGGCTTATGATCAGTAACAAAAAACTGTATTGGATTTTACAATCCCTTGGATGGACGGCCTACACCGCTGTGCAGCTGGTGGCGGGTGTGTTCAGCGGGGCGCTTATCACCGCGGAGAATCGCATCAATGAACGCGGTGTACTTTTCCTGGTTGCTGAAGCCATTCTATTCTTTGTGCTTACGCATTATGTGCGCACATTCATCAAAGCACGTAACTGGCTCAACTTCGATTTGAAAAAACTGATGCTCAAGGTGACGCTAACATCCCTCGCACTCGGTTTCCTCCTTTATGTAATTCGTATTCCGGTTCTTTTCCTGCTGAGCTCATTCCGTCTAAACGTTATTTTCGATCCAGCGCAAATCATTGCGTTGGTATTCATTTACAGCCTTATCTTTTTCTTCTGGTTACTGATCTATTTTGCCTATCACTATTTCTACCGCTACAACGAGTCGTTGAAGTATGAAAATCTCTCCAAGGAAATCGAGTTGAGTCACCTGAAATCGCAGATCAACCCGCATTTTTTCTTTAACGCCTTGAATAGCATTCGTGCGCTGGTCGATGAAGACCCGGAGAAAAGTAAAAACGCCATCAATTACCTTAGTGGCATGCTGAGGCATTCGCTCTCGCAGGACAAAACATCGTTCACGAAAGTTAAAGAGGAGATCAAGACCGTGAAAGCGTATTTGAACCTTGAGGTGATCAGGTTTGAAGAGCGTCTGAAAGTGAGTTACGACCTTGCGCCCGAATGCAACGACATCCTGATTCCTCCAATGATGGTTCAGACGATCGTTGAAAATAGTATCAAACACGGAATTGCGCAGCTGATCCAGGGCGGAATCATTGAAATTCAAACAGCGCTTATTAACAACTTCCTTGTGATCTCAGTCCGCAATAACGGTCAAATCCATCAACCGCTGGAACAACTGGTGCAGCGCGGGGGCATCGGAATTAAGAATACGATAAAACGCCTCGAAATCCTATACGGACAAAAGGCGAGCTTTAACATCTACAACCAGGATGCAAGCCATGTGGTGTCGGTGATCAAGATCCCAGTTGAGAAATAAGCACCAATAATCAAGGACCCAATAATCAAGACCAAAAACAAATGGTGCAGGACTGGATCATTAAGTCACAGTATTGATTGTGTTCGTGGAAAATCACCAATGAATGAATAAGCGCCAAAAACTAACAAAGACATCAACCGAAGTCAATCGAGTCATTTATTAAAGCAAAAAATCCAAACAGAGTACACGTACTTGAACCTTCGTATACCCTATTTGGATTTAGGTATTTGACCATTGGTTTTTTAGACTGACTCTTTCTTAGTCGCGAGTCGGTACAGGATCACCATCATTCCAATGAACAACGCTGTACCCAAAAGCATATACCTTCCCTCGCCAAGTCCATTCACCATTCCATGCTCGACATTGATGGCATCAAGCACGTCCTGGTAGTAAACCGAAAGGATAGCAACAATCACCCCGGTCAATGCGCCACCAGCAATCAACCCGGTTGCAAACAGACTGCCCTTGCCAAGTTCGTCATCTTCCTTCTTCTCACCTTTGCGTTCCGCATTCCAGTCGATATAGCCTTTTAATGCACCGCCTGCAAAAATTGGAAGTGTTGTTGAAAGCGGAAGGTAAAGCCCAATTGCAAACGCCAGCGCTTTGATACCGCAGAGCTCTAGCGTTACGGCAATGAAAACACCGACAATCACAAACTGCCAGTCGAGGTTGAAGGAAAGAATGCCTTTGGCAAGGGTTGCCATTAATGTTGCTTGTGGCGCTGGATACTTATCGCTGCCAATGGCATGCTCAAGCCCCTGTGCTACCATTTCGGGCGTTGGCGTGTCAAGAATTTTGATGACAAGGCCGATAGCGATAGAGGAAACAATTGCACCGATGAAAAGCGCGAGCTGTTGGTACTTGGGTGTCGCACCAATGATGTAACCTGTTTTTAAATCTTGTGAAGTTGCACCTGCGTTGGCCGCTGCAATGCAGATCATGCCACCCACAACCAGGGCCAGAGGTTCATAGAATTTGCCTGACCAGCCTACGCTTGTAAAAATAAGGCACGTGCCCATTAACGTGGCAATCGTCATTCCGGAGATTGGGTTGTTGCTATTTCCCACGAGGCCAACAATTCTACTCGAGACTGTGACAAAGAAAAATCCGAAAATTACGATCAGGATACCGATGAAAAGCTTTTGGAAGATGCTGTCTCCAGGGATAATGTTACTTGGCAACAGCGCCACCACCAGCACAAGGATCACGCTTCCAATCAGCACCACCTTAAACGACAGATCTTGTTCTGTGCGCAATACCGTTCCACCGGTGTTCTTTTCTTTCAGGGAGCCCATACTTTCACGGAACGAGCTGATGATCGTTGGAATCGTTTTCATCAGTGTGATAAAACCTCCGGCTGCCACTGCACCCGCACCGATCTGCCGAATGTACGCGCGATAAATCGCATCGGCATAACTTCCGAAGGTGTGCGCCTGCGGATCCCAAGCCCCAGGCCCGCCAGATGAATTAAGGTCCGCCAGATACCCAAGCTTCACCAGCTGCAATGCAATTGTATCCGGTGAAACGATCGTGGAAAGCAACGGTGTAATTGCCCACCAGGCGAGTACTGAACCCGCTACAAGGACTCCGGAAATACGAGGACCAATAATGTATCCTACGCCTAAGTACTCGGGCGTGATCTCTGCTCGTGTTGCCGCAGAAGGCCAGTACTTATTCGCCTGTGACGTAACAAAGGCCGGAACTTCGGCAATAAAATGCACTACCTTCTGAAGAATGGCGTACAGCATCGCAACACCCATTCCCATGAAAGCGGTGCGCGCGAAATCTCCACCCTTCTCTCCTGCCTGCAATACGGAAGCGCATGCAGTTCCTTCCGGGTATGGAAGTGTCCCGTGCTCCTTCACAATCAACGACCTTCTTAACGGAATCATCATCAGTGTTCCCAGCATCCCACCAAAAGCAGCAAGAATCAGGATCGTGAGGTACGAGAAATAATCAGCACCGATACTCTCACCGCTGGCACCCACCGAAAGAAAAAGAAAGGCAGGTAACGTAAACGCTACACCGGAAGCAATTGATTCTCCAGCAGAACCTGTGGTTTGAATAATGTTGTTTTCGAGGATGGTTGTCTTGAGGAACTTTCGTCCAAGCGTGATCGCGATCACAGCGATTGGAATAGAAGCTGTTACCGTTAAGCCGGCTTTCAGTGCCAGGTATACCGTTGACGATCCAAACAGAATCCCGAAGAGTGCTCCGAAGATTACAGACTTGATTGTGAATTCGGCAACTTTGTGTTCAGGTGCAACGTATGGGCGAAATGATTTACCTTCGTGGTTCATCTCTTGTGTTTTAGGTTTAGCGTGGTGTACGAAAAGCCGCGAGCTGCCAGCTACGCGCTTTGAGCTGACCTTTCTTGTTGAAACGATTGTCCACACATGGGTAGAGTTCGTTTTATCTAAGAATAATCAGCTCAGGGCTCGAAGCTCGGGGCTCGCAACTACTTTGCGCAATATGAAAAAAAATCACTTAATCTCTCCCATCCATTTTTTCAACGGCTTGTTGAGCAAGATCACAATTCCACCTACTAAAAGCATCGCAACGGCAACCACTTTAAACAGGTTGATCATTACCTGGGTATCGGCAGCGATGGCGGTGTCGTCAAAGTTGCCTGCAAAAATTCCCGCTGAAAGATTTCCGAATGCAAGTGCCATGAAAAATACACCCATCATCTGGCCAACCAGCCGCTGAGGAGCCAGCTTCGTTACTGCGCTCAGTCCGATCGGATATAAGCAAATCTCACCCAATGTGTGAAGCAGGTACGTCAGCACGAGCCACATCGGAGAGACCTTCGATCCACCGATAACAAAATAAGATGCTGTCATCATGGCCGCATACCCCAACCCCATCAGGATCAGACCCAACGCCATTTTTATGGTTGTTGAAGGATTGAGATTAACACGGTCGAGTCGTAGCCAGAGCCACGCGAAAACAGGCACAAAAATGAGCACGAAGGCCGAAGATACTGAGATGAACCAACCCGCTGGAAACTCCTTGCCGAATGCAATCCGATCGGTGTAGCGCTCGGCAAAAAGTGTCAGGGAGGAACCCTGGCCTTCGTAGCCCGCGTAGAAAGCCAAGGTTGCCAGGAAGAAAACGAGGATCACGCCAACTTTCTGTTTTTCATCCTTAGTAAGGTTTTCAAAAGCGAAGACGTACATGAAATATAAGAGCGCTCCTGAACCGAGCACATACGCTGAACCTCGCGCTAATACAACAGGATCGATGGTTATGATTTTAGCCATGAGCATAACCACAAGGATGGTGAGCGCGGCAACGATAATCCAAAGCGTTTTCCGAATGCCTTTTTCGCGCGAGGCCTGCGCCACGTGATCAGGAAGCTTTGATGGTTCTTTCCCGGCATTACCCAGGTTGCTTTCAGTGAGTTTATATTGGATCACACCAATAAACATTCCTACGCCCGCGGCTGCAAACCCGTAATGCCAGTCAATGTTTTCTCCGAGGTAGCTAATAATGAGCGGGCCGAGAAATCCACCGAGGTTAATACCCATAAAGAAAATATAGAACCCGGAATCGCGTCTGGCTTGCTCATGCGATGGATACAGCTCGCCTACCAGACTGCTAACGTTTGGTTTTAGAAACCCTGTGCCGATCGTGATGAGGAACAGGCCGAGGAAAAACGTTTCAACAAACGGCATGGCAAGACACAGGTGACCCACCGTGATGATGCATCCGCCATAGAAAACAGCGTTTCGAAGTCCAAAGAAACGATCGGCAAGCCATCCGCCTGGAAGGGCTAGCAAATAAACCAGCATGGTATACAGTCCATAAATTGCCCCACTTGTTTTTTCATCGAGGCCCATTCCTCCGGTCTCAACGGTGCCTACCATAAATAAGAAGAGCAGTCCTCGCATGCCATAGAAGCTCAGCCGTTCCCACATTTCGGTAAAAAAGAGGGTGGCCAAACCTTTCGGATGACCAAAGAAACTTTTGTCAAAACTCATTCAGGTATATGTTCATTAAGCTGAAAGATAAATCACTTCCAGAATATTTTAAGCGGCCCGAAAGTACCTGTTGCAACGGAAAATCGCAAACGTGTGAAAAAAGAAAAAACTGCATTGCAATCGATTGAAATGGCATAAAATTAGTACCTTTGGGAACTCATTAACCAAAAACAAACATGCTAGAATTAGGAATAAAGCCGGCAAATGCCACGGTAAGGGACCTTGGTATTTCGGATGGTAAAGCGCATTGGAATTTGGCACCGGAGCTTCTTGCGAAACGTTCTATCGCGGCAGGCCAGGCGAAAATGACGAGCAGCGGGGCTATCGCTATCGATACCGGGGAGTTTACAGGCCGCTCTCCTAAAGACAAATTTACCGTCAAGGACAGCCTCACCGCCAACACCGTTTGGTGGAACAACTTCAATATTCCATTTGATGCAGAAAAATTTGATCAGCTTTATATTAAGATGATCAACTACTTCGAAGGCAAGGAGTTCTATGTTCGCGATGTATTCGCCTGTGCAGACTGGCGGTACCGAATGAACATCCGCGTAATTAATGAGTACGCTTGGTCGAACCTCTTTGTTTACAACATGTTTTTGAAGCCAAGCGAAAAAGAACTTCAGAACTTTCAGGCTGAATGGCTGATCCTGAATGCTCCCGGCTTCAAAGCTGACCCATCGGTTGACGGAACACGTCAGCACAATTTCTCAATCATTGACTTCAAGCGCAAGATCATCCTCATAGGTGGAAGCGGATACACTGGCGAAATCAAAAAAGGGGTCTTCACAGCATTGAACTTCATTCTTCCGCAGCAAAAAAATGTTCTGTCAATGCATTGCTCAGCTAACATTGGCGAGAAAGGTGACACGGCTATTTTCTTCGGACTTTCCGGAACAGGAAAAACTACGCTTTCTGCGGACCCTAACCGCAGACTGATTGGTGATGACGAACACGGATGGACAGCCGACAACGTGATCTTTAATTTTGAAGGCGGCTGCTATGCCAAGACAATTGATCTGTCAGAGGAAAAAGAGCCCGATATATTCCGGGCGATCAAAGCGGGTGCGCTTCTGGAGAACGTAGGTTTCAAAGCCGGCACCAACGAGGTAGACTACAAAGATGGAAGCCGCACCGAAAACACGCGTGTGAGCTACCCGATCGAACACATTCACAACATCGCGGTTCCTTCACTTGGATTGAATCCAAAAAATATTTTCTTCCTTACTTGTGATGCCTTCGGGGTCCTACCTCCTATCTCAAAGTTAACTCCAGGTCAGGCTGCATTCCATTTCATCAGCGGCTACACTGCGAAAGTCGCGGGCACCGAAGCGGATGTGACCGAACCGACCATGACTTTCTCAGCATGCTTTGGAGCACCTTTTATGCCGCTGCATCCAACGAAGTATGCGGAGATGCTGAGCAAAAAAATGCAGGATGCAAAAGTTAACGTATGGCTGATCAACACGGGCTGGTCTGGCGGGGCCTACGGTGTAGGAAAGCGGATGAGTTTGAAGTACACCCGCGCATTGATCACTGCCGCGTTGAACGGAGAGCTTGATTCTGTTCGCTACAAAACTGACGATGTCTTTGGATTAGCGATGCCGGTCGAATGCCCTGGCGTTCCAGCGGAGATCCTCGATCCAAGAAACACCTGGACTGATAAAGATGCTTATGACAGCAAAGCAAACTTCCTCGCGACTTCGTTCGTAAAGAATTTTGAGAAATTTGCTTCGTATGCAAACGAAGAAATCATGGCAGGGGCACCGCACGTGCGTGTTACTGCGTGATCAATTAGTATGTTTAGAGTAAAAAGGCCGCTTGTCACAGCGGCTTTTTTATTGGTATAAAATTGGCGTGATTTTTTTGTAAAGTCGGATTGACTTTTTATAATTCGGATTCACACAATTTTAACTTAAACTATTAATTGATTATGAGGCTGTTAACAATTCTTCTGGCGATGGTTTGTCTTATGGTAATTAACATCGGCCAGGTGCAAGCGCAAACTAAGGCAACAACAAAATCATCAAGCGAAGCCAAAGCAACCTTTACCGATGAGGATTTGAAGAAGTATGCCATCACAATGGATTCCATAAAAGGAATGCAGCTGACGTTGAATGACATCATCACGGAGATGGTTCAGAAAAATACAGTTATGAGTGTGCAGCGCTACAACGAGCTTTTCAAGATCGCTAACGACCAGGCAAAGCTCGCGGAAAAGCAAGCAACTCCTGAGGAGATTAAATTTTTGAAAGATGTAACTGACAAGAGAACGGAAGAAATGGCGCGCGTTAATGCAACCTACCAGGGTCTTGTAAAAGAATACGTTGGTGTAAAAACATTCAACGCAATTAAGAAGTCGCTTGAAACTGACCAGGAGCTCAAGGCCAAATATGAATCCATGAGCAAAGAGCTCGAATCCAAGAGTGGCGAGTAAATCCGCAAAGTGACGCATTTAACAGACAGTAAAGAGCCTCGGCAACGGGGCTTTTTTCTTTTACTCACTTTTCAACTGCTCAACCGCTTTTCCGATTTCATGGACTTCGTGTGCAATCTTTCATATTTACCTTGATGCCTTTTCTTGCCTGAACATCTTGACGCAGGCAGAACCCATCGAGGCTCGGGTTGGCAAAATGCTCTCTTTGGGGATTGGTAAGCTACTGATTTTCATTATCTTTGCGATCCGGTAGTTCCCACACAAGCAAAAAAGACCTTTTCGGCTTACTATGGCAGGCTTTAATGGTTTTTTAAGCAGAACTGCCGTTAAACTATTTAGAGCTCTAGTAAGTTTCATGTCAATATGAAGTATTTCCTGACCTGTTGTGTTATAGTCGTTACGACTGCGTTTTTCACACCGGCCATTGCCCAGGATGGCGAATCATACCTGAACACCCTCTTAAATACCGAAGCCGTATTTGATACAACCGCGTTTGTTCAAATGGTTGATGAAGTTTCGATCCCGACTGATTCTCGCGAGGATGCCTGGAAACAATGGCAAGTCGTGGAGAACTTTACGTACGGAAAAGATCGTGGAAATTTACCGATGATTGCGGACCTGAACTCGCTTCATCCCTATTTCAGAGACCGCATTACTGAGCTGATTGAAGTTTGTAAAAAGCAAGGTATCGAACTGGCAGTAGTTGAATCGTACCGTACCCATGCGAAGCAGGCGGAATATTTTGGGATGGGCAGAAAATATACTCGCTCAAAAGGCGGAAACTCCAAGCATCAGTATGGCCTGGCTGTCGATGTAGTTCCAATTATTGACGGCAAAGCGGTGTGGGAAAATCACACCCTTTGGAAGAAGATTGGCGTGAATGGTGAACGACTTGGCTTGCGCTGGGGCGGACGCTGGAGGGCTCCCTATGATCCGGCTCACTTTGAGTGGAGCGGTGGTATCACAGCGATGCAACTGGCAAAAGGTTTAATGCCTTCCATCCCACGATCATACGCATCGCTTTATCCGTGCCTGGAAGATGATATCAAGAAGCTTCAGGAATATTGGGAAGCTTGGGAGACAGAGCAATCGGTACTCGCAACAACATCGGCAAGGTCGATCGTCAAAAGTGCAGGCTCAGCCGGACAGAAGCCATAATTAGAAAGGCCAAAGATCCAAAATCCAAATAGCACGATGGAGAATGCCTTGAGGCTTGGGCTAGTCTTTCAGAATCCGCATTTCTACCCGTCTGTTAAGAACTCTGGCTTCGGGGGTCATTTCATTACGCAGCGGCTTTGATCCACCAAAGGCTTTCGTCTGAATGCGAGATTTCTTTACTCCCTTTTTAACGAGATAACTTTTTACGGCATCAACCCGCTCCTGCGAAAGCTTCAAATTTGCATCAGCTGCGCCAACATTATCAGTATGACCTTCGAGCTGGATTTCGATCTTCGGGTTTTCCTGCATCATGAGCGCGATCTCATCCAACTCCGGAAAAGATTGTGGTTCGATGGTAGATTTTCCCTGCGCGAATATGAGGTGGTTTAACCGGATTGCATCGCCTGAGCGTGATAATTTGATATCCTTAATCACGGCTCTTTTCGCAGCGTCCATTTCTTTAGGGTCGACAATAATGGTCTTCGTGGTATACCCTTGTGCTTCTGCCGTTATTTTGTAGCGGGCTGTTCCGAAAATTTGAAACGAAAAGGTGCTATCATTGAAATCTCCATGAATGCTACCGGTAGGAATGCTGCTGTAGTGGATGGAAGCTTTAATGCCTTTGTTTGTGCGGGCATCAGTAACTTTGCCGTATGCCAGCATCTCATCGGCCTGCGCATGGGCCAGGAACGAACTCACGAATAGAGAAACTCCAATACCTACTATACGCATCATGTATCGAAGTTAGCGATCTTCCCAGATTCTACCAAGCTATCGGGCGAATTACGCTGCTCTTCGTGACCGCTGCTGAAGCACCTTGCCGATCCAGGTTGCAGTTTCAGCCCAAAGCGATTGCTGTACGTCACGCTTAAAAAAACCAAAATGTCCGATAGATTTTTGCATGATGTCATCGGGTTTCAACTGCCATTGACTCCACTTCAGCTGGGGATAGCGGCTCATCAAATCTGACACTGCTCCAACGGGTGCCAGCTTGTCGTCCGTAAAGTTGACCATCAATGCCGGAACAGCAAGGCGCTCAAATTTCTCCTGGTCTTCCGGGAATTCTTCAAACATGTAGTTTTCAGATTTCGCCCATCGCGCCCATTGCAGCGCAACGCCCTTTGGAAGATCTTCAAACAAGGCGAGTTTTGAAGCCGGAAAGTATCCTGTAATTTTTGTAAAGAACGGGATGAGGAAATACCAGAATGAAAACAGTTTTAACGTTTGTCCTAACCCCGTGAAATTCCTGATATAAGGTGTCTGCGCGCCCACCATAACCACACCTTCAACTTTTGATGTTAGCGGTGACAATGCCACAAGCTGGCCGCCAACGCTATGCCCTAATACAACAACACGAGCATTCAAATGGGTTTGAAAAATATTCTGTAGCATGGTATGATAGTCCCACGTTCCCCAGTCTCTCATACTTGCCTTGAACCCACGGAGAGTTTTCGGACGCGAATGGCCGATGCCTCTGTAGTCATACGTGTAGACAGTATAGCCTTCCTTGGCCAAGAAGGTCGCAAACGAGGCATAAAATTTCTGCTTCACTCCCGTGGCCGAATTGATGAGAATTACTTTGTTTGTAGGGTTCTCAGGGCTAAATCGCGTGGCGGATAACACGAAGCCATCTGTTGTTACGATCCGCAAAAATTCTTTCATCATATGGGGTAATAGGCAACTAATACTGATGAATGCGGCTCAGGGTTGCGTTTGGAACGAATAAGGATACAAGTCTGTGATGGACGAAACTTTCAATCGTCAATTTTCGTAGAGGGGCGGGTTGAAATGAGTCACTGGTCATTAGGCATTAGGCATTAGGCATTAGGCATTAGGCATTAGGCATTAGTCATTAGTCATTAATCATTAGTCACTAGTCACTAGTCATTAGGCATTAGGCATTGGGAGGAATTAGGCATTGCGAATTGCGCGTTTAGAGTTTACACTCAATTCAACAAATTCCAGTCCCTGCCGAAAATCCGTCAATAACGGGTTTGGGATTTGGTTATTGGTTCTTCCTTCCATTACAGCAGCCACTGCCGACAACGACTTCGCTTTTTTGGATTTTGGATTTTGGTATGTGCGCTACGAAGTGAACCCATGGGCCTGTTGGTGAAAAATATTTCTGGTCAAATCCCAAAATTTCACTTTTAAAATTTCAAATTTCAAATCTTAATTGTCATTTATGATTGCAGCAAAAGGATACGCAGCGCTTACTCCTACATCCGACCTGGCTTTATGGAATTTTGAACGAAGAGATGTCGGGCCGAATGATGTTCAGTTCGACATTCAGTATTGTGGCGTATGTCATTCAGACCTTCATCAAATTCGCAACGACTGGTTTCCAGGCATTTTTCCGATGGTACCTGGACACGAGCTTGTCGGCCGGGTAGTGAAAATCGGAACCAATGTTTCAAAATTTAAGGTTGGCGATCTTGCAGCCGTTGGATGCCTGGTGGATTCGTGCAGAACCTGCGACAACTGCAAAGAAGGACTTGAACAATATTGCACGCGGGGTGCGGTTCCTACTTACAATGGCCGTGGAAAAGATGGAGTACCAACCTACGGTGGCTACTCAAATACAATCGTCACGCACGAAGATTTTGTGCTCCATGTTTCGGACACTTTATCTTTGCCCGCTGTAGCGCCCCTTCTGTGTGCCGGCATCACTACCTACTCCCCTCTTCGCCACTGGAACGTTGGCAAAGGGCACAAACTTGCAGTATTGGGATTGGGTGGCCTCGGCCATATGGCGGTGAAATTTGGAGTGGCGTTTGGTGCCGAAGTGACTGTATTGAGTACTTCTCCTGCAAAAGAACGCGATGCGCGCGCCCTTGGTGCGCACAACTTTGTCGTCACCTCCGAACCAGCCCAGGCAAAGACTGTCAAGGGCTACTTTGATTTTATCCTTGACACGGTATCCGCTCCGCACGACTTCAAGTTCTACATGTCGTTATTAAAAACAAACGGCACGCATATCCTGGTGGGTTTACCTTCGGCTAACATTGTTATTCCTCCATTTGGTGTTGTAAATGGTCGCAAGAGTCTGGCCGGCTCATCTATTGGTGGTATTCCTGAAACACAGGAGATGCTCGATTACTGCGCTAAGAATAACATCGTTGCCGACATTGAAATCATCGATATTAAGAATATCAACCACGCCTATGAACGAATGCTTAAGGGAGATGTGCGCTATCGTTTTGTGATTGACATGAAGACCCTTTAAGAATGTTACGCAACAAACGGGCAGTTCGTCTGGGGCAAACCTAGCAACCCGTCCGCGTCTCAGCACAAGAAAGAAACGATTTCAAGGCCATATTCAATAACTTTATCAAACTCAATGCAGGGACGCTAACTTCTTTGTGTTACACCCAGAATACGCGACTTGCCTGAACTCTGACGCCCACTTCCTCACCGCGCTTAGGTAGCTTAAGCTTGTGAGCAAGCTGAATTGTGAGAGGCGATTTCCCTGCCTTGACATTTACTTCGTTGTAGCTTCCAAAGAAATTTGTCGAAGAAACTTTCGCGGTGAAGTGCGCTGTTTTTGCGCCCACGATCCTAAGGTTCTCCGGGCGAACACAAGCTTGTTTTCCTTTTTGTATTTTTTCCGGTTCAAGAAGCTCTCTTACCTGCGCTGAATTCAACCTGCAGAATTTCCCGAAAAGACCTGCAACATACTCATCGGCCGGGTTTTCATAGATCGCCTGGGCAGACCCCGACTGAACGATCAAACCTTTTCTCATCACGATGATCCGATCGGCCCAGGAAAGCGTGTCCTGTGGGTCATGCGAAATAAGGATCAAGGAGATCTTCAGTTGCTCCGATACATCGTGGATAACTTCCTTCAGTGTATTTTTCTGAACCATATCCAGGTGCGAGAATGGTTCATCCAGCATCAGCAAGGTTGGGCGTCCGATCAACAGCCTTGCGATAGCGATGCGTTGTCTTTCTCCGCCCGAAAGTTGATCCGTCCTTCGCTTCATCAGATGATCTATGCGGCAAATCTCATACAGGGTGGCTGCATACGAATCGCCAACTTTGCTTTCATATTCAAGCACTTGCTCGACTCTGAGAAACTGTGGCAATTCAAAATGCTGCGATAAAAACGCGATCGAGGGATGACCGGGTACAAGCTTCTCAGAAGGTCCTTCGACACGGTGACCGTTGAACCTGACCTCTCCAGAATCGGGTTGTTCAAGGCCGGCAATAATTTTTAACAATGTACTCTTTCCCGAACCAGTCTCTCCGGCAATTGCTATTTTTTCGAATTCTCCCTGTGTAAAGCTGACATTATGGAGAACACTCTCTTCGTTGTAATGACAAGTAATTCCTTCAACTTGCAGCAATGGCATCAGGTGCGGTTTTTATTTTCCCAGGTATCCATCTTTATTTTTTCGATCAATAAAGTGTTCTTGAATTCATGCACCAGTTTATCCATCTCCTCCTCGCGTTTCTGCAGCGCATCCCATTCCGTATTGTGCGCATCAATCACCGGCTGTAACCTTGCCACGTTTCCCTCCATACTGTCAATGGCTCCCTTAATTTGTTCTTTCTCCTCGTCACTGACACTCGCATCTGTGACGCGAAGACGCATCATGTCCAATACCGCCTGAATGTACTCCAGCATATCCCAGGGATTGTTCGGACGATTCCACGTAAACTCAATGTTACATCTCCGGCAACGGTAACGATTACTTTTCCATCCTTTCTCATTCGCTTCAGTCCCTACCACCTTCAGCATATCTTTCTTGTTGCAGGTAGGACAACTTGCATCATCCTTCACAAGCCTGGTCAGGGAATCGCGTTGCTCCAGGATTGACTGGCGTGTGTTTGCATGTTGCTCGATGTGTTCGATGAATCGATCCACGGCCTCCTCTACCTTCTTATGCTCCTCACCTAACATACCTTCCTCAATCAGACGCTTGCTTTCCTTTTTGAAGTAGGTAGCAATTTTTACCAATTCACGTTCGTTGCTTTTAAAATTCGGATTCATTAATCAAAAATAGCATTTTTACAGTGGAGCCATCAGGAGCACAACGGAAACCTCACCGGAATTTTCCGGGCCTTCGTCAACTACGCAAGTGCCGGTGATCGCAAACGGATCTGGCATTTTAGTTTTGTCGTGCCTGCTCCAGGTAAACCTTAAGGATGGTCGGATACTTTTCGTGGTCGGCTTTGATAAGCTTCATTCCCGGAAAGGCATTTTGCACGTAGGAAGCAATGTGATTGTTGACCAGCCGTTCCATGGACTTTTCTTCGCGGTCAAATGCATCAATCAGGAGCCTTCTGTCATCGTCTGTATCTGGTTCAATCTTCATCGTAACGATGAAGGTCTGAAGCGAGCGCGTAACAAAAGAATGCCTGGTTTTCACGGCATTAAATTAGGAAACCGAGACGTCTTCTCTCAGGATTTTAAGGAAAAACTGTTCTTCAACCGATTCCGCTCCATGATCCGACAGCCGGCACCGGATAAATCACTGATCCATAACTGAAACCGGCTTCTATAGTCGGAAATTTAGTAATATCTTTGCCCCCTTATTTTCATACGAATGATCTCAGTTGACGCAGTAACGGTCGAATTTAACGGCTCTGCCCTTTTCAGCAACATTACCTTCAATATTAACGAAAACGACCGGATAGCCTTAATGGGGAAAAACGGGGCGGGAAAATCGACACTGTTGAAAATTATTGCCGGTCACGCAAAGCCAACCCGCGGTAAAGTCTCCGCCCCAAAAGATGCTGTTATCGCCTACCTGCCGCAGCATTTGCTCACTGAAGATAACTCCACGGTGTTTGAAGAAGCCTCCAAGGCCTTTTCGAAGATCCTGGACATGAAAAAAGCGATCGATGACCTGAACTCACAATTAGAGACACGCACAGACTACGAATCGGACGAGTATGCGAAGATCATCGAGCAGGTTTCCGAGCTAAGCGAAAAATACTATTCGATTGAAGAAATCAACTTTGATGCGGAAGTTGAGAAAACCCTGAAGGGCCTCGGTTTCGACAGATCAGATTTCAACCGCCCGACAACCGAGTTTAGCGGTGGATGGCGAATGCGTATTGAGCTTGCCAAAATTCTTCTTCAAAAACCTGACCTGATTCTTCTCGATGAGCCAACCAACCACCTTGACATCGAGTCGATTCAATGGCTGGAAGAATTCCTGGTGAACAACGCGAAGGCGGTCATCGTGATCTCGCACGATAAAGCATTTGTTGACAATATAACAAATCGCACCATCGAAGTGACGATGGGCAGAATTTACGACTACCGCGTTCCTTACACTCAATACCTCCAGCTGCGGAGAGAAAGACGCGAACAACAGCAAAAACAGTTTGACGACCAGGCAAAGCAAATTGCCGAGATCCAGGAATTCATTGAACGTTTCAAGGGAACCTACTCGAAAACACTGCAGGTCCAGTCCAGAGTGAAAATGCTTGAGAAGATCGAGATCGTGCAGGTTGACGAAGTGGACACCTCAGCGCTGAATTTGAAATTCCCGCCTGCACCTCGCTCAGGAAACTATCCGGTGATCATTGACGGACTGACAAAACGCTACGGAGACCATGTGGTGTTTAAAGATGCCACCCTGACAATTGCGCGAGGAGAGAAGATTGCGCTGGTTGGTAAGAACGGTGAAGGCAAGTCAACCCTGGTAAAGGCGATTATGGGAGAAATCGATTACGAGGGCCGGCTTCAGCTGGGACACAACTCCCTGATCGGCTATTTCGCGCAGAACCAGGCATCGCGCCTCGATGAAGAGGTTACGGTTTTTCAGACGATCGATGCTATCGCGGAAGGTGATATCCGCTCGAAGATAAAAGATATCCTCGGAGCATTCATGTTTAGTGGCGACACCATTGAGAAGAAAGTGAAATACCTTTCAGGGGGAGAGAAAACGCGTCTCGCCATGATCAAGCTACTTCTTCAACCGGTTAACCTCTTGATTCTGGACGAACCGACAAACCATCTTGACATCAAGACAAAAGACATTTTGAAAGATGCCCTGAAGGCGTTTGACGGGACGCTCATCCTCGTTTCCCACGACCGCGATTTCCTCGATGGTCTTGCAACCAAAGTGTTTGAGTTTGGAAACAAACGCATCAAAGAACACTTTGAAGACATCAACGGGTTCCTTCGTAATAAAAAAATGGAAAACCTGCGCGAGATCGAGCGAACTTCAAGGTAAAGCAATTTGCATATGCAGCTCCTGCTATAGCAGTCTGCCTTTGGTCGTGTTGTAAAAGAACATTCCGTGTTTCCGAAAAGGCTGAAGCTCCTGGTAGCCGAGATACCCTACCCGCAGTTCTGTTGCAGGAATGAGAAACAATTCCTTTGGATCAAACGCATCTCCCTCGAGTCCAACCACGAGGTACACCTCAAGTCCGGTTTCTTGTTCGAAGTCAAGGTACCGGTCAATCTGATTTGCAGAGTAAGAAAGTATTTGTCGTGAGGCAAGGTGAGGAATGAAGATACACTCAATCGCAATCCTTGCCTGGGAGTCCTTATTTCTAAATTCAAATTCCAGACCTGGCGTGAAGTCGTTTTGCCTTGAGTTACCTGCATAAACTGTTTTCCGTGAATGCGTTTTCAATGTAAAAAAGTGCGGATCAAACAAGGCAACAACAAACTCTTCGAATGTCTTATCATTTCGTAACAGGGTTGTTTCGAGGATCGTACCTTTCTTGTCTTTTTTCCTCGACCTGTTTTTTTTGCTGCTGCGAGAGAATACGACAATGAAAGCCGCCAGTGCCAGCACGCCAATCAGGATGTAGACATACCTTTTTGGAACTGCTACAGTTTCATTGGATAGTACTTCTTCGGTCACCGATGAAATCAAGGTTGAATCCTCTTCATCAGTCGGGACCGTGGCGATTGAATCTTCTCCAGCAACATTACTTGAATCAATGGGCCGCTCAATCGAATCAATTTGTTGTGTGATCGTCTCCCGAGATGAACTGGCTGCGGGGATTTCCATCGGTTCCCCAATGGCGGGCTTGCGTTTTGCCCTCCGATCTGTTTCACTATCGCTTTCGCCAACAATCTTGTAGTCGTTTCCCTCATAGGAGATCAGCAGGTATGTCGGCACCCTTTTCCATTGACCATTTACAAACACTTCACGCGTGAACGTAGATTTTACCACACCCGAAGTATAAGCGACAAAAGTTGGATCGGTTACTATTTTCTGTTTGAATGCGGGGTTGGAAGCGAAAAGTGTTTTTTTAGCAGCGATGCAATTTGCTCCCGACTTGTCTTTTGCATAATAAGTAACTCGGTCCCCATACAGCTGGCCAAGGGTTTCGTAGCTGCGGGCATTCACGGCAAAATTCCATTTCTTAATCACGTCAAGAACTTCGCGGGTCTCCAGTTGCAAGTCCTGACTCATTCCTGACGTTGATAACAAAGTCATCGCGACCAAGAGAATGTGTTTTATCATAGGGTTAGTATCACTGCCTGATTGGTATACCAATATTATACCGTTGGAAGCGGCAATGCGGGAAGTAGCATTACAAACGATTCCGCTAAGTGTAAGCGGAACCGGTGGACGCAAATGAATCAAAAAAACTATCGCACTGATGACTTTTTCAACAGTTGCTTTTTGGGTTTTGAGCCTGGCACGTTTAATCGTTGAAGGTCCGCCAGCGTGTTGCCGGAAAGAATTTTGAGGGTCTCATCGCGCACAGCGCTAAAAAGTTTGTTCACCCGGCAGGTAGTCTCATCTTCGCAGCGGCCGCAGGATTCATAAAAATTCAATGATACGCAGGGCAGCATCGCCACTGCACCATCAATGAGCCGAATGATCTCAAGCACGGTCACATTTTCCGGCCGCTTCATCATGTAATAGCCGCCAAACTTGCCCTTCTTCGATCCAACAATTCCGGCATTCTTCAAGTCGACCAGGATGCCTTCAAGAAACTTCTTGGGAATATTCTTCTTGTCTGCAATCTCCTGGATGGTGAGGCGATCAGAATCTTCATGCTCTACAATGTAGATCAACGCATGCAGCGCATATTGGCATTTTTTGGATAGCATATATCAGACAATTCCCTTACAAAGATACAAAAATCTATTAAATCGGTAGGGAATGGCATGAGTGGTGCGATGATATAGTGTTAAAGAGTAAGGGCGCTATGGTAATGGGATGTGGCTATTTTATCTCAGAGGGAGAAATACCATAACGCTTTTTAAAGGCGGCCGAGAAATGATTCGGATTCTTGTAGCCCACCGTGCGTGCAACCTCCGTCACCAGCATAGCTTCATCGAGGAGCAGCTGTCGGGCGTGCTCCATA
This sequence comes from Chryseosolibacter sp., assembly GCA_036402075.1. Taxonomy (GTDB): domain Bacteria; phylum Bacteroidota; class Bacteroidia; order Cytophagales; family Cyclobacteriaceae; genus Chryseosolibacter. The sequence goes on from DASWTP010000206.1 coordinate 26,147, forward strand.
CGAAGTTCGCCCAGGTATTCGAAGATGCTCTTATTAAAAAGTTTTTTGAACAGGCTCATGAGCTTGTTCGTGTTCGTACCAAAGTGCTTTGACAATGATGCCATGGAGTGGTCCTCGAGGAACGTCACAGCAAGGTACTCCTTCAGCTCCTGGATGATATCGGCATCTCTCCTGCTCACATTTGGTTTCTGGAAGGCGATGTCAGTGCTGAACAGCGCATGTAGTTGAATCAGGATTACCTGGATGATGCTTGTTTCGATGAGCAGGTAGCCAAGCTTGCCATCGAGTGGGCAATCATAAATGTTTCGCAGCGCCTGTTTCTGAGCAAGGCTGAGCGCTGCGAATTGCTTTCCTAAAATTCGA
>DASWTP010000207.1:0-38973 GCA_036402075.1 Chryseosolibacter sp.
TATTCATGCAAAGTTTGGGGCTTGTTTATTCTTCTTCCGAAGAGGAAAAATATTTTCGGTATACTTTGTACGCCCTGATGAATCCGTAAAAGATTAAAAAGATTCCGAAGATCAACGCATACGGCTCGGGAATGTCACGCAGCTCAGGGGCTTTAAAAATAATGGTTGTACCGATAACGAAGTACAGTACAACCATTATTATTCCGAAGACCTTGGAGACCTTTTCTGCGACTTCGAGTTTAGGTCTGCCCGGTTGATCTTCTTCCAATGTATTAATTCAGTTTGAACTTGATCGGCAAGTTAAATCGTACGAATACGGGCTTACCATTTTGTTTACCTGGTTTCCATGGAGGCATTGCCTGCACCACGCGAACTGCTTCTTTATCACAGTCTGCGCTGATACCGCGAAGCACTTTTACGTCATTGATCGCTCCATCTTTACCTACCACGAAGCTCACATACACCGTTCCATCGATACCCATACGTCTGGCACTGGCTGGGTAGCGCATGTTCTTGCGGATGAAGTTCATCATGGCTTCGTAGCCACCTTCGAATTCAGGCTGCTGTTCTACAACCATGAAGATCTTGTTCTCGTCTTCCTCGACAACAACTTGCTCTACTGGTTCCTCGAACACGACTTCTGCATCGCCCTCCACTTCTACGGCCGCTACTTCATTTTGCTTGATCTCTTCAATTGTAGGGATTTCTTCAACTACTTCTTCCTTTACAACTTTCGGTGGTACGAACTTGATCACCTTCTGGAGCTTGGGAAGCTGAATTTGTGGTGGTGGCGGTTTTGGTTTATCGATTGGCGGTGGTGCCGACAATTCGGTGTATACTAACTTCTTAGGCGGAGCCTTTTCAACGACTTCCTCTCCCTTGAAAAATTCAACGATAGCCGGGAAGAACATGATGATCAACAGCACTACGGCTGTGGTGATCAGGCCAAAGAAAACATTTTTGCCATATACTTTGCGAAGTACATAGGCACCATAGGCCTGATTGCGATTCTCAAATACTACATCTTCCCATGACCTTGCAACTACTGCTTCTGTTTTCATGGCGTTTGATTTTCTGTTGATGTTTCTGTACCTGCACCTCCAGCGATGATCGTTTTATCATCGGGAGTATAATCTACTATCGCAAAACGCTTGGTAGCAGTGATGTCCATCTCGTCAAGGATATCCACCATATTTTCATATTTGGATTTGTCCTCCGGCTTGATGAGCACCATCAGCTTTGGATTCGCGCGATTTTGCTCGAGTAGCACTTTGCGGACTCCATCCTTGCCGTAACCGGTTGTGGTTACAGGAGGTGTCAGCCCGATCCACCAGTGGATCTTATTATTTTCTGCCAGTACAAGGTTAAGAATATCCTTTTCGTTGACTTTCGTCTGGTCTTCAGGATTCTCAACTTTATCAGGCATGTTCACTTCCATCGTCTTTGGCTTATTGAACGTGGTCGTAAGGATAAAGAAAGTGAGCAGGAGGAATGCAAGATCCACCATTGGTGTCATATCGATCTTGGTCGAAGCTTTTTTAGCCCGAACTTTGCCTCCGCCTTTCTTACCACCGCCACCGCCACCTTGACTTACTTCTGCCATGGTATTATAACGTTTAAATTTGTGATTCTTGTTCCAGGCCGGTGATCAGGTTAAAGCGCAGTACCTTACGGTCGATCAGCGTTTCAACTACTTTCTTGATCACATCATAATTCGTGCCTCTGTCACCTTTGATTGCCACCCGAAGCCTTGGGTTGTTCATACGAGCGTAAACAATCCAATCGGCAAGTTCATTGTTCAATGAATCTACCGGGATGCCTGGCTGCTGAATACCTTTTCTTTCATCAGGATGATAATCGAGGTATTGAGGAAGCGAGCGAACGGGGATTCCAAATCCAGACAGGATTGCAAAGCTGTTTGCCTGATCCTGCGTGAAGTTCACCCCATACTTTTCTCCAATCTGAAGCAGCATTTCCTTTCTATGGATCTTGTTGTCCATATCGAAGAATACGCGGCCGTCATTCGCTACGGAAATGATCATCCTGTCCTTATCAGGAAGGATAATTTCCGACTCCGACTTCGGGATATCGACAACAACTGGTTCTTCCGGAGCGAAGGTGGTCGTAAGCATAAAGAATGTTACGAGCAAAAACGCCAGGTCAACCATCGGAGTCATGTCCAATGAAGGTGGAGTTCTATGTACTTTAACTTTTCCCATGTGGTAGGAACGTTTAAAACTTAAGCTTTATTACGAGCTGTAAAATTCTGGATGATGCTATAGCTAGCTTCATCAATTCCGTAAGTCAATGAGTCGATCTTGCTTGTAAAGAAGTTATAGAAAATGATCGCAAGCGCTGATGTACCGATACCCAAAGCTGTGTTGATCAAAGCTTCAGAGATACCGTTTGCAAGAGCAACCGCATCAGGAGCACCTGAAGTAGCGATCGCGGTAAACGCACGGATCATACCCGTTACTGTTCCAAGAAGACCCATCAACGTTGCCACCGAAGCGATCGTAGCGATGATCACGAGGTTTCTTTCCAGCATTGGCATTTCCAACTGTGTTGTTTCTTCAATGTCTTTTTGAACAAGAAGGACCTTTTTCTCAGGCTCGAGCACAGTGTTTCTGGAAAGCTCATCGTATTTCAGGAGACCCGCCTTAACAACGTTGGCTACCGAACCACGCTGTCTGTCGCATTCTGCGATTGCTTGTGAGATGTTATTTTGAGCGATTAGGCTTCTCACTTTTGTAACGAATTTTTTGATGCTTCCGCGACCAGTCGCAGAGCTGATCGTGATCAGACGCTCAACTGCGAACGTAAGAACAATCATCAAAAGGGCAATAAGAACCGCAACAACGACTCCACCTTTGTAAACTACACCGAGGTAATTTCCAGGAAGCGGGTGATTGTTTGGATCGCCACCTTCAAAGTTTGCGGGGTTACCAAGAATATACAAGTAGATAAGTACCGCAATAACGAGTTCTAAAGGAATTACAATCGCAGCGAAGGTTGATTTAAGACTATCTCCAAGTGAAGAGCCAGATTTCTGTGCCATGATAAATTAGATTTTAGGTTTATAGTTATGTTTAGTTGGCAAAAGTAATTAGAAAGCGTTAAAAATGCTGTTTTTGGCAATAACTGCAAAATTAAATCTTCAAATTTCCCCAATTTGAGCCATTCCTGCGCGTTTGCTTATTTAAAAGGCTAAAAAAGGACCCAATGTTTTTAATCTTTCGCTAATAATTTTCTGTTTTTAAAGTAAGTAACGATCACCGGAATAGCGGATACCAGGATCATCCCTACTACAATTACCTCGAGGTACATCGTAATCTGTGGAAATGCCTTTCCTAGAAAATGTCCCGACAAAACCATGACAACTATCCAGATGGTTGCCCCCAGGAAATTAAAAAAAACAAATTTTGGCATGTCGATGCGAACAATGCCTGCTACAATGGTTACAAATGTCCTAACAATCGGTAGGAATCTTCCCAGAATAAACGCCATCATTCCATGCTTCTGGTAGAAGGCCTGCGTAACATCCAGGTATCTCTTTTTGAAGTAAAAACTATCCGGTCGATTCACCAGGAATTTGCCAGCCCATCGACCCGTCAGATAACCGACTGTAGAGCCGCTCACGGCCGCTATTATCAGCAAAACGATCAGGAACCAGACATTAATGTCCAGGTACTTGTCCGATGACAGCCCAGCAATAAATAGCAACGAGTCTCCAGGGAGAAAGAACCCGAAGAATACACCGGTTTCTGCGAAGATGATAAGCAGGAGTAGACTCAGTCCCCCGTATTGGATGATGTTTTCCGGGTTAAAAGAATCTAAAAACGCCAGTATATTCATGAAATGTACTTCGAAACTCATTGACTTATAATTTGAACAACTAAACCCATCTGAAAAAGATTACGCCACCTCGTTCCCTTTAGTAGTTCATTCAGGAGAGAGATGCGGACCAATCTGTATTTCCATAAAGAATCGAAAAAAAAGCTGAATACTTACACTTCACTTATTCAGTCGATTTGCGATATGAAAGGTCGGCAAGGTAAACGAAAAATGGTTTTTGGAAGTACCCGCCAGTCAAAAATTTTGGAATTTAAACTGTAAGGTGATAACGATGATATATGGCCGCTTGAGGGCCAGAGTGAAAAAGAAACATTTTCAATGTCAAATCTCCACGCCACCGCAACAAACTGGTTTGAAACCTTACGCCTCACTTAAAGGGTAATCGGTGCCCGATAGTGGCTTAGAGTTAACATTCAATATATTACCACGGATTTCAATTAATTTTAGCCGTTCGCTCCATTTAAGAATGCTTAACCATTTCGTATGAAGTTCTCCCGCGCCCTTCGTTATACACTGATTTTCGCCACAGTCGGCATCATTACGCTATTCCTTATTGTGTACGTTCAGCGCAACACGATTTACACCTATAACAAGAACCTACCCTACATTACGCTGGGCGACAATATTAAGAACCGCACCACAAAGGCCCATCTGTGGTTTGAGGAGCTGATGGCAGGCGACAACTCCATCGATTTTGACAAGGACGTGCTGATCCTGTTCACTTCAAGTCACGATATCCTGAAAGGGGCGTATGACGGTGAACAGACAGAGCTCGGAGATTTCATTAAGACGAATGACGAAGACACGCGGGTGATGATCAAAGAGTCGATGGTGGCCATCAACAATCTTACGGAGGCCGCGAAAGAGCGATGGGCCGCCCACAAGGCCAGTGCTGGCACCGGTGAAGAAGCGGGAGGAAATCTCGATCAATTGTTTGACGAACGATATGAGGCTTTTCAGAAGTCCATGGATAAGCTCATCGACCACGTCCGTGCTAACGTGAAGGATGATACCAGCAACCTGAATACGCTTTCGTGGCTTACATCCGCGCTTGTGCTCGGAACTTTTTCCATTCTCACCTTGCTGGTCTACCGCCTTCAGAACGGCAACGACAGGATGGAGACAGCCAACAAAGAAAAACTTGAAGAAGAAACCGAACGGGTTACAACGCTTACAACGTTCATCGAAGCGGTGTCAGCCGGAAATTATCAGATCGAACTAAGCCGTAAGTCGGAGAACGATAACCTCATCAACACCCTTATTAACATGCGTGATAAGCTGATGAAGAATGCTGAAGACGATCGAAAGCGAAACTGGTCGACTTCCGGGTTGGCTCAGATTGGCGAGATCCTGAGATCATCTACCACAAATTCAACCGAGCTGTACGACAACATCATTAAGTTTGTCGTGAAGTATACAAAGAGCAATCAGGGTGGACTTTTCATTCTAAATGAAGATAATGAAAGCGATAAGTACCTCGAGTTGCTGGCGTGCTATGCCTTCGAGCGCAAGAAATACCTCACCAAGCGTGTTGACATCGGCTCCGGACTGGTGGGGCAGTGTTTCCTGGAGGGCGAGCGTATATATCTTCTCGAAGTCCCTACCGAATACATCAGCATTACGTCTGGGCTTGGAGGCGCGAATCCTAATGCCTTGCTCATCGTGCCCTTGAAGGTCAATGATCGGATCTATGGCGTATTGGAACTTGCTTCCTTTAACAAGTTCCAGGAATTTGAAATTGAGCTGGTGGAGAAACTCGCGGAAAGCATTGCTTCTACCATTTCAAATGTGCGCGTAAACGATACTACGCGGCTGTTGCTGGAGCGCACACAACAGCAGGCGGAGGAAATGAAATCTCAGGAAGAGGAGATCCGCCAGAACATGGAGGAGCTCGAGGCTACGCAGGAAGAAATGAGACGCAAGCAATCCATCCTGGAACGAGAGCTTGAACAGTCACAAAAGCAGGCGGATACCCTCCGCAAGCAGGAGAAACGACTGATGGAGTCACAGGACACGCTGCAGGCTATTGTCGACAATATTCCAAGAGCGATTTTCTGGAAAGACAAAGAACTTCGTTTCATGGGGTGCAACCGGATCTTTGCTGCGGTCGCAGGAGCAAAATCGCCAGCGGAGCTTGTTGGTAAATCTGATTTTGACATGGCCTGGAGCGCTCAGGCAGATGCGTACCGGAAAGATGACCTGGAAGTGATGCGCAAAAAGCAGCCTAAGCTCGATATCGAAGAGGTAAATGTGAATAGTGAAGGAGAGGAGTCGTGGGTGCTGACAAGCAAAGTTCCGATTTCAAACCACGATGGTGAAGTGGTAGCGATCCTGGGTATGTTTGAGGATATCACAGCCCGCAAACGAAAGGAAGCAGACATTGCAAAGAAACTGGAGGAACGTGAACACGTAATGAAAGAGTTGAAGGCACTGAAACAACTCCTGGAAACGGGTAAAGGTCAGTAGACAGGCCAATTCATTTATTAACCAGATATTTAGTACCTTTACGGGAATAATTAGCCGATACCTGAGCTATGAAACACCATTTTTTAATCTTCGCGGTTGCGCTGTTGGCGGTTTCCTCCAACCTTTTTGCGCAAGAGAGAAAAGACAAGGCTCCAGTGACTTTTGAGGAGATCTATGACGAGCCATATTCCGTAAATAAACTTTTTGTTGGATTTCAGCCGTTGTATGGCGAACTGTTCGTCACCAATGTAAACGCAGGTTTCGGGCTTGAGGCTGTTTACTACCACGAGGATAAATTCAACATCAAGGCTCATTTTAGAAAGACCTATAGCCGCAAATTCTTTGACTTCGCACGGGACATTTCGATGAACAACAGCGATGTTGATAATCGTGCCGAAGTATACAACTATTATGAGGTGGGAGGAACCTACCACGTAAAGGACTTCGAACAGGCTTCGAAGACAAAAATGGTTTTGTACAAAGCCAGCTATAAGGGAAATCGTTGGGCATCGCGCGTTCCATTGAACGCTGAAGTTCCATGCAAGGTGAGAAAGATCTATGGTGTCCGCCTTGGTGGGATTATGTGGGACAGCTCGACCGAGTTAACACGGGCACTCGAGGCCCAGGGTCTTGATAATAGTGCACTGATCAGCGGTGATGTTCCCCTTGCCATTGAAGAGTTTAACCCCAATACAGGTGAAGTAGAAGCCGTTGACGCATTTTCAAATATTTCTTCTAAAGGATTATACATCGGGGGGTCAATGTCATGGTTCCGCAACGTTGCTGTTCACTTCGACAAATTTGAAGAGGGTGTTGACGATGGCATGCTAACCGTGTTTGCCGACATTCTGTATTCCCCTTCAGTGACCATTGATGATGTAGTTTACACCAGCAAAGACGCACAAGGCAATCGCCTCACCACAGACGTTTATTCTACTTCCGCAATCAAAACCAAAAGCCTCGGCTTCCGCCTTGGGATTGATGGCAGATTTAACCGCACATTAAGCTGGTCATATGGTGGTGAAGTTGGTTATCGCCCAAGCGTGGCAGGGCGGTCATTCTTCGCCATGTTTAAGATCAGCTTCCCGGTTTACGGAACGAACCTTGATTATAAGGTCGAGTCTTTCGGTAAGTAAAATCAAATCCTTTTGCGCAGTTCCAGTGCAATCCCTACTCCACGGGATGAGTGCAGGAATCTGTGTCACTTTCTGCTCGCACATTAAGCCAGGTATATTTTGCTCATTCCGATCCATCTTAATGGTGTGCCGCTTTCTTTTTTGGTTAATGGACGAGGGAATTTTACATTTGAAAAAAAGTAAGCTTTGGCCATTCCCGATCTCCTCATCACAAACATCAAAGGTCTTGTCCAGGTACGAAATCAAGACGTGACACGTGTGTCAGGCACGGCCATGAGCGACTTGCCAATTCTTGAAGACGCTTACCTCTCAGTTTCTGGCGATCAGATTACCGCCTTTGGCAGCATGACGACCTTAACCGCACGAGAAGCGAAGACGGTGGTTGACGCCTCGGGTTGTTTTGTTTTTCCATCGTTTGTCGATTCACATACTCATCTGGTTTTCGCTGCAACACGCGAGGAGGAGTTTGTGATGAAAATTAAAGGCGCTACCTATCAGGAGATCGCAGCGAAAGGCGGTGGAATTTTGAACTCCGCGAAAAAGCTTCAGGGTATTTCGGAAGACGAGTTGTTTGAACGATCGCTTCCACGGGCTCATGAGATTATTCGCAGCGGAACCGGGGCGGTAGAGATCAAAAGCGGTTATGGCCTCACAGTAAACGATGAACTGAAAATGCTTCGCGTGGCCAGACGGATTGGAAAAGAGACAAATCTTACGTTGAGAACAACATTCCTTGGCGCGCATGCTGTTCCCTCTGGAATGAAGAAGGAAGAATATGTCAGACTTGTGGTCGATGAGATGATTCCGGCTGTCGCTGAGGAAAAACTAGCGGACTACATTGATGTGTTTTGTGAGCAGGGATTTTTCTCCATGGAAGAGACTGAAAAAATTGTGGAGGAGGGAAAACGTTTTGGGATGAAGCCGAGAATACACGCTAATCAACTGAATCGATCCGGGGGCGTTCAGGTTGGCGTAAAGACGGGTGCCTTAAGCGTTGATCACCTCGAGAACATCGGAGACGAGGAAATTGAATTGTTGAAAAATTCCTCCACCATGCCCACGGCACTTCCGGGTGCTGCATTTTTTCTCGGGCTGCCTTTTCCACCTGCCAGGAAAATGATTGAGGACGGGTTGCCGGTTGCCATTGCGTCCGACTACAATCCGGGAAGCTCGCCATCGGGGAATATGATGCAAATGATATCGTTGGCTTGCATCAAAATGAAGATGACGCCTGAGGAAGCTTTCAATGCAGCAACAATTAACACGGCAGCAGCGCTGGAACTTTCTGATCGGCTCGGGAGCATTTCCGTTGGAAAGACGGCAAATCTCTTCATCACAAAGCCAATTTCATCGGTCGCGTTCCTCCCATATTCTTTTGGGACGTCCCACATTGATCGTGTGGTGCTGAACGGAAAGCTTATTTCTTAGGCGTTGCTGGGAATTCAAAGGTGTAATAGCGGGAGCGAAAGATTAGCCATGACGTTGTAAGGTCGGCTGCAACCACCATCCACATTGGGCTTCTAAACAAGATCAAAACCACATGTCCCATAGCCACGGCAAAGATGAGCCGTGAATAAGTGGTTTCTTCTACGAGTGAAAAGTACCGCAGCGCGTACGCGACCAGGGCAGTGGCAGGGATAAGGAGCATAATAAAAAACAGCTCGGTGACCGGGAGGACAGGCGAGTACTTGATGAGTACGATGATCTCAGGCAGAACAGCAACCACCGTCACTACAACTATTCGAAACCATCGTAAGGACAACGTGATCGGAAGATTTTTTACCAGCATGAAATAGTGCAGGTCAAACAGCTGGAAGTGCATCATGAGCATAAAATTTGCAACTCCGGCCACGGATGCCGCCATCCCGAGAAGTCTGCTGTCAAATGATTCGTTGTGGTACAATTGCATGACCGAAAACAGGAGCAGCCCTGAAAAGATTTTTGTTCCGATAAATAACAGCGGCTCCCTGCGTAAAACAGTTGCGAGGTACATCCACCATATTGGTCGCACCATATGCCTATCAATGAATCGTTTTGCTGCCGAGATTTTTGGTTCATGTATTGGCGTTTGAAGGCTGAGCACCAGGAGATGTGCTGCGCAAAAAACGAGTGCGGCAAGAGCCGCTATAACGATTAAGACTGGCTGAATCAGACCATTTTTCAATGCTATTGCGATCAAAAACGATCCGTACAGAATGGCGGGCATCAATTGGGTAAACAATGCCTGTAAGGCCACCCCCAGTTGCCTGCGATAGGAGAGCACTGAGAAGTTGTAGAGAAAAACATTCTCAGGAAGAAACAGACGCTGGCGGTTGAAGGCAATCACTTTAATCGTATAGCCTGCCCACACAGCGACAGGGATGAACGTGAGCTGCGGAGAAGCAACGAAGAATTCAGCCAGGGCGCGATGCTCAACTCCACTCATGAATCCGAAAGTGAGTGTTATAATAATCATGAAGAAGCCTGCGTTGAGCCGATAGAATTCACGGACGAATACTATTGCGAATATGCGACTGACGTCAAACACGGTGTATGGATTTTTGCCTGACTTCGAAAACTTGTGCCAGCTGCAGACTACGCTCAATCACCTGGTGTGAAGACAACAAAAAGGTGACCCCATTTGAATGGAATGTGTTGATAAGGCTGATCAGCTTGTGGCGTGTGGCCTCATCAAGCGTGATGAGTGGTTCATCCAGGATAATGACCTTCGGTTCACCCAGGAAGGCGAGGGTCAATGAAAGCTTCTTGAGCATTCCGCTCGAAAACGTTTCGCAGGATTTGTCATAGAAAAGGTCGACACCAAAATGCCCGGTCACGCTTCTCATATTTTCCTCGGATGCACCCTTTGCTTTGCCGATGAATCGAATGAGGTCCTTAGCTGTGAGAAAACCAGGATAAATTGGCTCGGCTTCTGCAAAATTTACAACCTTGCGGAAAGCAATTGGGTCGGCCACCACATCCAGGTTTTCAAAGGCAATGGTGCCGCGGAAGGGGATCAGGCCCGCAATAGCTTTAAATAAAGTTGATTTCCCGGCACCGTTTTCCCCTTTTATCCAGTAAATGCCGTGCGGAAGTTCGAGTTGTCCAATACCAATGATAAGTTCATCAGCATACCGTTTCTCAAAGTTTTGAATCCGCAGCATCTGTTATGGCCTTTTGATCTCAATGGAAAATGTAATCGTTGCTTTCAGCGAGTCGGCCACCGAGCAATATTTTTCAAGTGAAAGCCTTGCAGTCTTTTCAAATTCTTCTTCCTGGACATCCGGGGATACGATGATGTATTTGCAATGAATGTCGGTAAACGAGCGGGGTGGGTTTTCTCTTCGCTTGCCTTCGGTCTCAATTGTGAATGCCTGGATTGTCTTCTTCCTTTTCTTAAGCATCACCACGATATCTACGGCACCGCACGCGGCTACGGCCGACAACAGCGATTCCACGGGCGACATACTTTTCTTTATCGGTAATGCTCTCATGTCAATTGTATCAAGGATGCCATCGCTGGTAGACGATTCATACAATTCATCCTCAATCATTCGGGTTACAATCTTCATACTGTTTTGATTTGGTTTGGCCAGGCGTATATTTGACGTCAACCTTCACTGGAAATTACATGCCTGTTCAGGATAAGATCAAAGCGGTGATTCGCGATGTACACGATTTTCCGAAGCCCGGAATTATTTTCAAAGATATAACACCTGTGTTTAATGATCCGAGCCTGGTTCGCGAAATGGTTGAGGTTCTGGCTGAACGGATCAGCGGGATGAAACCGGATGCAATCGCGGCCATTGAAGCGCGTGGTTTTATTTTTGGATCCTTGCTTGCCGATGCGTTGCAGTGCAGGTTCGTTCCCATCCGCAAAGCGGGAAAACTTCCTTACAAAACAAGGAAAGAGGCGTATTCACTCGAATATGGAACAGCTGCCATTGAAATGCATGACGATGCTATTGCCGCGGGCTCGCGCGTGGTGATCCATGACGATTTGCTTGCAACAGGCGGCACAGCCGGAGCTGCGGGCAAACTCATTACCGGTGCAGGTGGAACGCTGGCAGGATTTTCTTTCCTAATAAACTTAAGTTTTCTGCCGGGCGTAGAAAACCTTAAGCGCACTTTTGGAGTTAATCCATATTATCTGGTTGAATATTAAATAGAGCAAGACGCAATAGTGGCTGACCTTATCACGATCCCCATGTTTCCGCTGACCCTGCTTCCGCTTCCGGGCGAGCTGGTGCCGCTTCATATTTTTGAGCCACGCTATAGAGAGTTGCTAACCGATTGCGAAACCACAGACATGAGTTTCGGCATCTATTGTAACCATGAGCTCAATACACTGAAGATCGGTTCCTTGATGAAGCTCGAGAGCGTCATAAAACGATACCCTTCCGGTGAGTCGGACATTATTGTTCGTTGCACCGACACTTTTTTTCTCGACAAGCTTTACCGTACGTTTCCTCCTAAGAAATATCCGGGGGGCGATGTACGCTTAAACAACGTCAACCTCTCGCAAATCCCATCAATCGAGTTATACGAGCTTTTCTTAATCTATCAGTCGCGCAGAAACCTGAAAAATTACGCTTCCGTCTCAACCTATCAGATTGCCCAGGATTTGAGTCTCGACCTTTTGGAACGCTATAAATTCCTGACCAGTTCAGCGGGTAAGCAGCAGGCCTTTCTGATTAACCAGTTAAAATTTCAAATGCATATTCTTTTGCAGGAAGAGAAAAGCCGGGATGTTTTTCACCTGAATTGAAAGGGCAAATGCAGTTTACCGCTGGTGATCGTTGATTTAATTCCTTATGGGGTTACTGATTGCATGGAGAAGGCGTTTGAGTAGCGTGCAGCTGAGATGTTAACGAACGCGATGTCATACTCAACGAACAGGGCAGCAGAGAAAAAACTAGCACTTGAACGTAGTGAAATTCTTTGTCGTTTCTTCGCAAGTAGCCGTAGCGTTAGCGCCACTGTCGTATTTCCTCACTCATCCTCGTGTTAAGGACTGTAATGTCCTCGGTAATATATTATTCATTAATATAACGATCACAAGGAGTATGAGGCTAACGTCTTGGCCACTGCTAAGTGAGCACAACCCGATGTCCATTCCCTTACTGTCCTGTGCAAAAAAATACTTTTCGCAACCAGTGCGTTAGTGAGTTCATTTTCGTACAACATGTGTTCACTTATGAAGCTTGAAATTACATTTTAAGGGAGAAAATGTTTTCGCGCTGCAATCGTTCGAGCTGTATTGTGCAAACGGATGTAATTTTTCTCCACCTACTTACGGTATTCTTAATTTCTTTAACATTTATTAACACCGCGGCTGAAACTTTCACCCGTACCAGCCCGTCTTATCGGTGTATCTAAAAAATTCCAATCATGAAAAAATTCCTATCTATACTTGTTGTGCTGGCTGCCGTGAGCGGTGCAGTGAACGCAAATTCCATTGATGATCCAAAAGCAACGACCGGGTTCGCTATAATGAAATCAGAAACCGGTTTTAAGGTTTTTTATAAAGGTTCGAAAGCCGGGACAGTGAAGGTGAAAATTACGAATGCTGCGGGTGAAGCCGTATACCAGGAGTCGATTAAGAATGTGGAGAGCTTCATGCGCCCTTACAATCTGAGTTCAATAAAAGAAGGTGAATACCAGGTGGAGATTTCCAGTCCGGAGGGTAAGCAGATTGAACGAATCTCCTATTCAAAGGCGAAGGTGGAGAAATTAATGAACCTGTTGCCACTGAAAAACGCAGAAGGAAAATACGTGCTGATGGTGTCGAACAAAAATGGCAACGATCACCTGAAAGTGAATATTTACGATCGTAACTATAAACTTGTATATCATGGTGATGAAACCATCTCAGGTGATTTCGCCAAAGTATACGACCTGGCAAGCCTTGGGAAGAATTTCGTGATCGAGGTTACCGATTCAAGCGGTGCAACACGATCGCTATCGCATCTCAACTAGACACTCGTTTCAATATATATAGTTAAGTTTGGAGAAAGCCACGTGTACAGCGTGGCTTTTTCTTTGTGTTCGCACAGACACACTCTTGCGCAAACGCTTCCTGCAAACGTTGGTGGAAAATCCGGCTGAACCGAAACCGATTTGAAGCCTTCCCAAGCGGCTAATTTTTCAATTTTCTCCTCTTGAAATTCCGCAAACGTTGTTTCAATAAATAAAACAGGTTTCCTTACAACTTTCGGCTGCGGCTTGTCACGCCCCGTATATTTGTATCATAAACAAAAACAAAAAAGAATCATGAAAACAAAATCTCTTTTCTTCGCAGCGTTTGTCTTAGTGAGCTCACTGGCTGTTGCAGCTGGAAAGGATGAGCCACGGAACATCGGAATGGCTATTGTACCTGTTAAAGGATCTGAAGTATTCAAAGTTATCTATAAAGGAGAAACTGCAGGCAAGGTGAAGTTGAACATCTACAATGCTGAGTCACGCGTTATCCTCACACAAACTTTCAACAGCACACAAGGTTTCATCGTCCCTGTAAACTTTGCAGGCCTTGAAGCTGGCGAGTATACGATCGAATTGATTGACGCTGCTGGTAAGAAAGTTGAAAAAGTAACGTTCGGTACTAAGGTTGCAGCTTCTCAGAAGATTGCACACATCTCGAACATTGACAAGCAAAACGGTAAATTCCTTTTGTCAGTAGTTAACCCAACTGCCGGCCAGGAAATCAACGTAAGAATCTACGATGGCGAAAACAACCTGATCCACAGCGAAACAAAAACTGTGAACGGTGACTTCGCTACTGTGTACAAGTTTAACCCTGGCACTACTTCGCTTACCTTCGAAGTATCTGACAAGACGGGAAAGATCAAAACCGCAAGGTTCTAATTTTAAGGGTAGATTGATTGGAAAACAGAGCCATCCCGAGTGGGGTGGCTTTTGTCATTAATATCGAAAGGCAAATGCAGTTAACCGCAGAGGGCGTTGCATGTATTTATACATGTTGTGCTGACGATAAAGCTATGTTGGATCTGTTATTCCGTATTTGAGCGCATTTGTGTCCCTTTGCTAGGGTTGAGGTTCTGACTCGTTTAGTCCAAGCGTTAGCGCGACTACCTGTCTTTTCTGCGTGTTCTCTTCGCTAAGACCAATATACTTTTTAAGTTAAGCATCGGTTCAATCCTTCGGACTCATAAAATAACAATCTCAAATGCGCGATGACAAATGCGCGCAAATCAAATCCTGTCGCACCGACATATTAAATCCCCTCATGCCCTCTGTGAAAAATGGATTTGTCCGGACCAAGGTTCTGGTTCATTAGTCCAAGCGTTAGCGCGACTGCCTGTCTTGCCGCGTGCTCTTCGCTAAGACGAACATACGCTTTTAGGTTGGGCATCGATATCAATCCTGCGGACTCAACATAAGAATCTCAATCTGCGATGACAGATACTTAAATAATCTAATCCATTCGATGGCCCTCTGTGGGTCAACGCATTTCTGCATTTCCCTCCCTTGTGAATCTTGTTTCTTTTCTACACATTAGAATTAAAATAAAACGTCCATGAACAAGGGTTTCATTTTACTCCTGGCCTTTATGATTTGTGTGTCATTCGCACATGCTCAGTCTGTCGACCACACCGCTGAAAACCTCTTCAGCACGAATATAGAAGGACCCGCGTTTGATACGGACGGAAATCTGTTCGTAGTCAATTTCCAAAAAGACGGTACGATTGGTTTGGTTAAGCCAGACGGGTCAGCCGAATTGTACGTCACCCTCCCCGAAGGCAGTACGGCAAACAGTATCCAGATCGATTCCAAGAATTGCATGTTCCTCGCAGATTTTACAGGACACAACGTGCTAAAGCTCGACCCGAAAACCAGGAAAATTACAGTGCATGCGCACAGTGATAAATTCAATCAGCCAAACGATCTCTGTATCAATAAGGAGGATCAGCTATTTGCCTCCGATCCAAACTGGAAGGAAAGCACCGGCCAACTTTGGAGAATCGATCCGGATGGTAAAACTACATTACTGATGTCAGGAATGGGAACAACCAATGGGATTGAACTCAGCCCGGATGAAAGAACACTGTATGTAAATGAGAGTGTACAGCGTAAGGTCTGGGCTTTCGATGTGGATGCAAAAGGAAACATTATGAATAAAAGATTGTTTGCCGAGTTTCCAGACTATGGGTTCGATGGAATGAAGTGTGACAAGCACGGCAACCTGTACATAACACGGTATGGCAAAGGAACGATCGTGGTTTTGTCACCGGAAGGAAAACAATTGAAAGAGGTTCAGCTTAAGGGCAAGAACTGCAGCAACCTTGTGTTTGGCGGGAAGGATGGCAAAACTGTCTTTGTAACGCTTCAAGACAGAAAGGGCATCGAAAAATTCCAGAACGATATTCCCGGCAAGAAGTACTGACCTCACGTCTGCTTGACGAGTTCCAGCCGTCCGACTACGCTTTTTGGTCTAAGGATCGTCCCGGGCGATAGCACAGCATTTGCACCGATTTTTGTGTGATCGCCAATCAGCGCTCCAAATTTTTGTGATCCTGTCGGCACTGGTTTTCCCTCGTGAAGAATAAAGATCTCTTTGTTGTCCCGGTCATTGTGATGATTCGCCAGAATTGATCCGGCCTCCAGGTTAACATGCGAGCCGATGATCGAATCGCCTGCGAAATTAAAATGCGCCAGTGTTGATTTCTCGAAGACTATCGTAGACTTTACTTCGCACCCTGGGCCAACAATTACATTTCTGTCAAGGAAGACACCGGCTCGCAGATACGCATGGGCAGCGATAAAGCAATTTTCGGAAATAATGATCGGCCCCTTCAGCACTACCCCCTCCTCAATTTTTGCCGTGCTGTGAATCGCAATGTTTCCTTTTACCTGAAAGTCTGATCCGCACGAGCGGATTTTTTCGAAGATGATTTCTTCAAGTTTCTGCGTGATGTTCCAGGGAGATTTCAAAACGTGCGAAGGCAGCACTCGCTGAAATGATGCGATATAGTCGGAGATGGTTATCATCAGCTTTCGTACAATTCGAGGGGAAGGCGGTCCGGGTCTTCGAAAAATGTGAACCGTTTACCAGTAAACTCGTCAACACGAATGGGTTCGGTAGCAACCTGATTTTTGTTGAGATGATTTACGGCCGCGTCAAGATCAGAAACTTCAAAGGCCAGGTGTCGTAATCCTGTCGCTTCGGGCCGGGATACGCGTTCGGGAGGATTTGGAAACGAAAACAGTTCGATGGCATAGCGATCGTTAACCGCCAAATCTAATTTCCACGAATTCCGTTCTTTACGGTAGTGTTCAGCCAGGACTTTCAAACCCAGAACTACGGTATAGAAATGTTTCGACTTTTTATAATCGCTGCATATGACCGCAACATGATGAACCTTCTGCAACTTCAGCATACTCATTTTCTTTGTCTCAATGTGTTCCTTTCCGATTTCTGCGGTGAACAAGCCGTCAAAGGATGCGAACACCTTTTCAAGTTGTACAATTTATTCTAATCTTCGAAATCATGGACGTACTTTGGCTTGTATTGGGAATTCTCTTGATGATCGGTGGAATACTCGGATCGGTTCTTCCGTTTCTTCCCGGCCCGCCCTTTTGTTTCATCGGCCTCTGGATTCAGCAGCTCCAGACTAATCCTCCGTACTCGTCAGATTTCTTATGGGCGTGGGCTGGCATTACCATAGCGGTTACCGTCATCGACTATTTTATTCCGGTATATGGCACGAAAAAATTCGGAGGAACAAAAGCGGGCATGTGGGGATGCATGATTGGCCTGGTTGCCGGAATCTGGCTCGGCCCGCTGGGAATTATCATCGGCCCTTTCGTTGGTGCTTTTATTGGTGAATTGATCGCTAACAGCAACTCGGATCAGGCGTTAAAGGCCGCCATTGGTTCGTTCCTTGGCTTCCTCGCGGGAACGTTGCTAAAATTAGTCGCCTGTTTTGTGATGGTATATTACTTTATCGAAGCGTTCTGAAGCAATAGGCACTAAGCAATTGGCAATAGGCAAGATATCAACCACAATTGCCTGCCGCATTTTGCCTGCTGCCTACTAGTCCTTTGTCTGCTGGATACTATTTCCTATTTTTACCCCTATCAAAATCCTGCTATCATGAAAAAAATTCTTGTTCCCACTGATTTCTCAAAACCTGCTCAGATTGCCATCGAAGTTGCTGCCGACATTGCAAAAAAAGCCAATGCCGAGGTGACACTTCTGCACATTGTGGAAGAGGCAAGCGCAGGTTCTTTTAATATTGAGGGCGAAGTATCGAGCCGCGCTGATGACTGGGAGGATAAGATCTTTACCATGCGTCTTATCGAAAAGGGCAAGAAGCAACTGGCGAAGGCTATTGACGACCTGAAGGCGGCCGGTGTTAAGGTTCGTTCTGAGTTGAAGATCGGAGCACCGTTCCATGGCATGCGCTCAATCATTACTGACCAGAAGGTGGATTTGGTTGTGATGGGAACCGCGGGGATGACCAAACTTGAAGAAAGCATCATTGGCTCAAACACGGAAAAAGTTGTTCGCCACGCAAATTGCCCGGTGCTTACCGTTCATAGAAAGCCAGGCAACACTGACTTTAAGAACATTGTATATGCAACAGCATTAAGCAAGGACGAGGAGGTTTTCTCACGCGTGATCAGAAAAACGCAGCAGATGTATGACTCAACCGTGCACCTGGTCAGAATCAACACTCCGGGTAACTTTCAGCGCGATGCTGTGGTAAAAAAAGCAATGGCTGATTTTGCAAAGAAGCTACAGCTGAAAAACTTTACGATCAACGTGTTCAACGACCTGACGGAGGAAGAAGGAATTGTATACTTTGCTGACAGCATCAATGCAGACATGATTGCCATGGCTACCCATGGAAGGACAGGTTTCGCGCACGTACTTGCCGGCAGCATTGCCGAAGACGTGGTTAGCCATTCAAAACGTCCCGTGCTGACGTTCGTTACCAAGAACAGAAAGTAACTATGACTTGAGATAAGACGGCCCCGCGGAGGGGCTTTCTTTTTTATGGCGAAGGATTATTATCAAATACTTGGCATTTCACCATCGGCTCATGCAGCAGATATCAAGCGAGCCTACCGAAAGCTTGCGTTGCTCTATCACCCAGATCGCAACCCGGATCCTGCGGCAGAGCTCTTCATTAAGGAAGTGAACGAGGCGTATGACGTTCTCTCCGATCCTGAAACCCGAAGAGCGTACGACCTGAGCCGTGAAAACCCACTTCGCGATGTTTTCGAGCCACCGCAGCCACGTCACCGCGATCCAGCTTATCGAAGAGCCGGTGCAGCAAAACCCAAACATAAGTCAGAGAACGAACGGATCTATGAAATGATGGTCGAGTATCAGCGTCCCGCCCGTTGGATGATCATCGCGTCACTCGCCTTTTGTGCTATACTTTTTTTAGACTTGCTCCTGCCAGCAAGAGAAACAACCGATGAGATCATCGACATCCGCCATTCGAAGCAAGTGATAAGCCGTGGAAAGTATGGCGAGAAAATCACGTCTTCCATCATCGTGTTTGCTCAATCGCCAAGACTGAAAATCAGTTCAGACGATGGCGACTATTTCAAGATTGGCGATTATGTACAAATTAATAATTCGAGCATTTTTAACATTGCCCTTACAATCACTGGCAGAGAGGGTTTCAAGGCTGACGTTCCGGTCACCATTTACGGCAGCTTTAAGTTTGGTCCGATTGTTTTGGCAATCATTTCATTGATTGCCGTTCTTGGTTTCAGGCGAATCGAAATGACCTTTAACCTGGCCATCGGCTGCTTTTTTGTTTCATTAATAAATGTAATTTTCGTTTTGATCAGTTAATAATGGCAAAGAATAACGACTGGAAAAAAAGAGAAGGCGTGGTTTACTCCACTAATCCCGAGTTCGGCTTTCAATACCAGCAGAACGAGGAGCAAACGACATTGCCACCTCAGCAGCAAAATTTGCTGGTGGCGCTTGATAAAAGCGGTCGTGCTGGAAAACAAGTAACCCTCGTGTCAGGCTTCGTTGGAACGAATGGCGACCTGGAGGCGCTTGGTAAAATGCTTAAATCAAAATGTGGCGTGGGTGGCTCCGTCAAGGATGGAGGAATTCTAATCCAAGGGGATCTACGTGATAAAGTTGTTCAAATTCTATTGAAAGAAAAATATAAAGCGAAGAGAGGGAATTGAGGTGATGTGGCAATTAGTCAATGTGCCAATGTGCTAATGATTGTCGAGCCGATATTTTCATTGGCATATTAGCACATTGACTAAATTGGCTAATTAATTCTCGTTCCATCAAACCACTCTTTAAATTCTCCCACTTTCTCCCGGCTCACAATAATTTCTTTGTCGAACTCCTGCTGCAGGGTGATTTTTAGTCGGCTATTGGAATAGACCAGTACGTCTTTAATTGCATTGATATTGAGGATAAAGGTGCGGTTAAGACGGAAGAATAATTTAGGATCGAGAATGTCTTCGAGAGCCTCTAACGTGTAGTCAATAATAAATTTCCGTCCCTGGCTGGTGACAAGATAAACATCACGGCCATCTGCATAAAACACGCTGATCTGATCTGACGTTATCGATCGGATGTGCTCGCCAAGCTTTACCATAAAACGATTCTTGTATTCTTTCGTCTTCATGGTCGCAAAAACCTGCTGAACCTTTTCACTTTGATCAACAGTTCCCTGGAAATGCTGCCGCAGTGTTTCGAATTTTTTCAATCCGGAGGAGAGATCCGTGAATGTGATCGGTTTTAGAAGATAGTCGATGCTGTTTACTTTAAACGCGTCAAGCGCGAATTCATTAAACGCAGTGGTGAAGATGACCGGCTTCCTGACCTGGACTTGCTGAAAGATCTGAAAGCTCAACCCATCCATGAGCTGGATGTCCATAAAAATGAGATCGATGCTGTCCTGATTTTCGCGAAGCCAGGGCACGGTGGTTGAGACGGAATCAAATTTAGCAACTACCTGAATTGTCGCATCGTACTTTTGTAAGTAGCGTTCGAGCTTTTCGGCTGCCGGAACTTCATCTTCTACGATAATGACCTTCATGGTTTAAGACAATCCGATTTCTTCTGCCACACGGATAACTGGCAATTTAACATAATTTTCCTGGTATGCTTTCACTTTGATCAGCGGCAGATCGCTGTAGAGCGAGTACGATTTCTGAAGCCGTGTTAATGCAATCTCACTGGAAGGATGGAGCATTAGCTTGTCGTTGAGTCGGCTTTGAATTGTAATGTAATCGTCTTCAACATAGCAACGGATCACAAATGGTTCGAACCGCGTGATAATGGTGTTGCGAATCATTCCTTCGAGGATCACGGGCAATGAACCGGGTATCAGCATATAGTCCAGTTCATCGGCTTCGAGCGAAGACTCAAACTTCAGCTGTCCATAATATTTTTCGTTCAGCAGTTTTACCAGTGTTTTTGCCGCGTCAATTTCCGTTGCCACAGAAACCAGTTCCTTTTGGCGGTTCGTCAGTACATAGCGGTATGCACTCGCGAGATTGTCAATGTAATCTTCCGCCTGCTCCACATCCCGATACATCAGGCCGATGAGATTCTCGAGGCTTTCATAGAGCAGGTCGGGATTGATATCGTTCTTAAACTCAAGCATCTCAAGTTCAAGCACATCGCGTTGCTGTTTTTCTGCGTTCAGTTTCAGCGTATTCTCTTTCTGCAAATAATAATTACTGAAATAAAGAACATTGTAGAGCAACGCAGTAACAATAAAGATCGCAACGAAGATGAGTAACTGTGTTCCTGTAATGCTGAAGCCATAGTAGTAGTTGAAATAGATTTTAAGCGCTGCCACCACCAGGAATACGGAAAGGCCTGTCGTTAAAATAAATTGAAACAGCATCCTCAATCCATCGGATTGCCCGGCCAGGAATTTATTGATCAAAATGATGCATAGGCGGATAAACTCGAACGACAAGTAACACAACGCAATACACACGTATACTTCCTGCGTCACAAAAAGGTCATTCACCTGCGTTACGTTGTTATTGAGCAGCAGGATCAACAAATAGATCAGCACACCATACACTGGTGGCGCTACGATTCGGAAAAGGGGATTATGGATAAAGTATCGTTTCATCACGCAGAGTATTTTTGTTCAACCTGCTCTTTGTGATGAATCACCGGCAGCGAAACCATAAATTTTTCGTCATCCTTCACTTCAATTTTTTTGTCGGTGAAGTATTGATACCTGCGCTTGATGTTTTCAAGACCGACCTTAAATGAGCTGACAGTGTCAAGAATACCCGTTTTCGTGTTGATCACTTTCAAGTATGTGTTGTCCTGCGAGGTGATGTAAATAAAAAGTTTCTTGTCGGAAGATACAGTGTTGTGCTTCACCGCATTTTCCACAAGCATCTGCAGGGTAAGTGGCGGGATCTTGCTGTTCATGATCCCCGATGGCAAATTGATCTCCACGCTCAGTTGCTGCTGAAACCGGATGCGAAGCAAGTAGTAATACGATTGAACAAAATCCACTTCTTCTTTAAGAAGGACATATTTTTTGCTATGTGTCGCCAGGATGTATTGATAGGTCTGCGCCAGCCGCCTGATGAACTGCTCAGCTGACGGCAGGTCTTTAAAGATCAGGGATGAGATGGTGTTGAGACTGTTAAACAGGTAATGCGGACTGATCTGCCCTTTCAATGCTTCAAATTGCAGTTCAAGCTGTTTTCGCTCGCTTTGCAGTGTTTCGATCTGTGCGATAGCATAATGCTGATAGGAGTAAAGCAGTGCATAAACAACGGTATAGATGAACAGGGAGGTGAGAAGCAGAATAGTGATTTTAACAATTACATCTTCATCGCGCGGTGTGAGACCGGTCCAGAATGATTCCTTACCGGACAGGTGGATGAAAGCCAGCGCCAGGCCGATCGTGATGATCAGCCCGATAATGAGATTTGTGACATAGCCTGTGAGGAAACGCCCCGCGAAATACTTTCTCCACGGAATCCATTTGTCAAGCTGACGGTTGAACAGGTAGAGGGAAACGCCTAGCACCCAGCCGATCAGTACACTCGATACCAGCTCTTTACCTACCGATGCAACAGGCGGAAATTTGTTGGTCTCGCTAAAGTGCAGGTAAGCATAGAACAAAACGCCCAGGCTTCCAGCAGTCGCAAGTATAATTGCAATTCGTCTAACGCGTTCGCTTACCATTTGCTTGTATTGAGCCATCAAAACCAAATTACTGAATTTTGGCCGGACTCATTTATAGAGTTAGGTACTTCTTTTCGGTGTGGCCTTTCTGTGCAATTTGGGTCACCCAACTTTCCAAACCAGCTGGATGACTCCAAATCTTATATCTTGGATTCTTAATTCTAAATTATTCTATCGCTCGCAACGCTCTTCCATAATACGTCTCTGAAGAAATTCGCTTCGCAGCCGCCCGATACGCATCCTTCATCACGCTGTTGCCTTCGCGCACTTTTGGAGCAGCGTCAACAAGAACCTCAGTGATATAATGGTCCGAATCCATGTTCTTGGTAATGTTAATGATGGCCACTACTTTTTCGTTGGTGATCGACTTTGACACCAAAGCATCGTTCAGCACCGTCATTTTATAATGATCGCTATCCATGTTTCCAACCGCGTCCACAAGCTTTCCAAACTGTGCGTCCGTCATATCCTGCCGTTTTAATAGTGATTTTAGAACTTCCGAGCGGTAATGATCCGACTCAATTGAGTTGGTGATATCCAGAAGCAAGGTGAGCATTTCATCCGTCAGCTTGTTGTCTAGCAAATGCTTGATCACCTGGGTCACATAATGGTCTGATTCGATGTCCTTTACTGACTCTATTACTTTCTGGAAGGAAGTGTTTGACAAACCTTGTTTATCAAGCGCTCTTGTCAACACCACTGTGCGATAGTGATCCGATTCAATGGTCTTGGTGGTTGCTATCATCTCGGAGATCAGTGCATCATTCAGGTTTTCCTGTTTTAACAATGAGGTGAGCACTTCCGTGATATAGTGATCCGATTCCATCTGACCCGCGGACTGCAGAATGATTTTAACGTTTTCCAGGGAAGCAATTTGTCCGCGAAGTGCTTCTTTAATTACCACGGTCTTGTAGTGATCGGAGTCCATGTTTCGTGTTGCCGAAAAGAACGCAGTGGTTGCTTCTTTTGTCTGCATGAACTTTGACGTGTTGTTCTTCAGGAATTCCGTTACGTAGTGGTCGGAATCGACTTCGTCTGCCAGTTTGTTGATGATTGACGCGTAATCTTTTGCCTGCACGGGCTGTTTCATGAGCAGGTTTGCATAGTGCGTTTTTACGTGATCGCTTTCAATCTTATCGATCTCGTTAAGCACAGCCGCAGTTCCGCCTTGTTTGAAGAATCGGTTCACCCTGCTTTCCGATCCAATGGTTGTACTGCGGACAATTTCCGGAAGAATTTCTCCCATCCATTGTCTGCCAGCAGGCTCCCATTCCATTTTCGTTCTTCCTTCGTAATACTCTTTTTTAACCTTGCCTCCGCCAAGCGATTCAATAACCAGCGTACGCTTGCTTCCAAAGGTCGTCTTGTTTATCTCGAGGTAACCATCGTCAGAAATCGATTTGATATCACGGTCGTCATCAGTGAGTTCGATCCGGCCACGCATCTCAATATTAAAATCCGTTAAACCGGTTGACGTTCTGTACCGCGTGGTAGCCCGGTCGTTATTGATGATGGTAGTTGAAGAAGTAGACTCCTTGGCAGTTGTCGCCTCCTGGGCACCTACCGGTCCGCCTAAACTCGTCATTAGCAATCCCAGGGCAACTAAAATTCTGAACTTCATGGTGGTAAAAATTTGGTTCTATGCAGTAATACGGTACAATGATGGTCAATAGATTCAGCCAGAAAAAGCCTTGTGTATTGAAGTGTAGAAGTTGTGTATCGAGTTGTAAAATCGGCTCCCGGGCCCCCCATCTTGAGTTTTAACCACTGGTGTAGAAGGTCATCCCGTTCAGCCCTTCCGGCCCTATTTTACGCCTTTAACCTAAACCTCAATTCATGAAGAATTCCTACCGATGCCGAGTGCTCGGAAGACTGCTGTTTTGGATGGTGATGATCCTTCCGATGGCGATCCAGGCGCAGCAATTCGGCCAGCAAGCTCCGGAAGAAAAGGAGCTCGCACCCGTGTCCCGAACGTATGCCATTACAAACGCCACCATCACGCAGGCTCCTGGGCGCAAGTTGACCCAGGCAACGCTTGTAATTAAAGATGGCCTGATTAGCGCTGTGGGCAAGAATGTTTCGATTCCCGCTGATGCAGTTATTATCAAAGGCGACAGCCTTCACCTTTATGCCGGATTTATCGATGGCCTCTCGCGTGTTGGTGTCAATAAACCGAAAGAAGATGCAAACCGTGAACGTCCGAAAGATCCCGGAAACCCAAGTCCGGAAGTTGCCGGCATTACACCTGAAAAGGATGTTCGCACAGTAATAAGTCCACAGGAAAAAAGCATCGAAGAACTTCGCGCACTTGGATTCACCACCGCACAGGTCGTTCCTTACGGTACGATGTTGCCAGGAAGTTCAGCCGTGATTATGCTGAGTGGCAAAACCGTGGATGGAATGGTCCTCAATGGAAAATCTGGTCTCTTTGCGGAGCTCCAGGGGGCACAACGCGTTTATCCTGCCACCGTAATAGCGGTGATCGCGAAATTCCGCGAGCTGTATCGTCAGGCGATCCAGGCGAAAAATTATGAAACGCTTTACGCATCCAACCGGTCAGGTTTGAACAGGCCAACCTCTGATCGCATTCTCGAAGCCTTTTATCCGGTGATCGACAAAAAGATTCCCGTCATTTTCGAAGCTGACCGCTACCTGGAAACACAGCGGATCATGGGGCTCCAGAATGATTTTGGATTCCTGCTAATACTGGCCGATGTGAAAGAGGGATGGGACGCTATTTCAAAAATCAAAACGACTAATACAAAAGTATTCCTGAGCCTCGACCTGCCTGAAGATAAAAAGGATGATAAGAAAGAGAGCAAAGACAAAAAGCCTGAAGCCAAGGCCGAGGACACCACGCTGACACCACAGGAAAAGGAAGCTTTAGAGAAGCGCAAAGCCGAGTTTCTCGCACGCTACGCGGGGCAAGCAGCCGCGTTTCAAAAAGGAGGAGTGACATTTGGTTTCTCAACCCTAAGCGCAAAAAGTGCAGACATCCGCGCCAACCTCAGGCGAATGATCAAAGCAGGCCTCACCGAAGATCAGGCACTCGCAGCGCTCACCATCAGCAGCGCCCAATTGCTCGGTCTTTCCGACAGACTAGGAACGCTGGACAATGGGAAGATTGCCAACCTGGTGATCAGCGACAGGCCGTACTTCCATGAGAAGGCGAATGTTGTTTATGTGTTTGTTGACGGTACACCCTATAAATACGATCCTAAAGAAACTTCAAAAGCAGACAACGGAAAATTTGACATCGTGGGAACGTGGACGGTTACAACACAAACCGCTGACGGAAAAACGGAAGAGACATTGACAATTAAAAAGGAAGGAAAGGATTTGACAGGTTCGTTAACCGGTGGGAAACTCACTGACGCAATTCCTCTTGAGCGGGTTGAACTCAATGGCCCCTCACTAAAGTATAGTTACACAGTTCAGATGGGCGGCCAGTCCTACAAAGTGGATGTGCAGGCGACTGTTGATGCGACTTCCTTCAAGGGAACTGCGCAGCACGGAACAACCGGAACCTTTGCCGTAGAAGCGAAAAAAGAACCTAACCGCTAAACTTTAGAGCGATGAAGAAATTATTTACGATAATATTTAGTGTTTCAATCCTGTGTGGATTTGCACAGCAAAACACGAGCAATCTGTTGATCAAAGGAGGCACGGTGCTCACGATCACAAAAGGAACACTGGAGTCAACGGACGTCCTTGTTACCAATGGAAAAATTGCACGGATCGGCAAGAACCTGGCAGCCCCGGCAGGACATCAGGTCATTGATGCAGCCGGCATGTTTGTAATGCCTGGCATTATCGATGCGCATTCACATGCCGGTGTTGATGCGATCAACGAAGCGACAAGCCCCGTAACAGCGGAAGTGAATGTTGGCGATGCATTGAATCCATTTCAAATTGGTTTGTACCGCGCACTTGGAGGCGGTGTCACCACCATTCATTCGATGCATGGATCCGCAAACGCAATTGGCGGCCAATGTGAAACGATAAAGCTTCGCTACGGTGTGAAGGATCCAGATCAGCTTAGAATGGCCGATGCGCCTCGCACCATCAAATTTGCGTTGGGTGAGAATCCCACACGTGTACACGGGGGAGGATCAAACATCGTTCCCCGCACGAGGATGGGCGTTGAATTTGTTATTCGACAGGCGTTCTCCCAGGCGAAGGAATATATGGCGAGCTGGGACAACTATAACAAGCAAAAAGGTCAGAAAGGATTTCGAGGCACCCCACCGGCATACAACTACCGGCTTGAAACACTTGCTGAAATTCTGAAGGGAAACATCATTGTGCATTGCCACAGCTACCGGGCAGACGAATTGCAGATGATGCTGAAAGTCGCGAAAGACTTTGGCGTAAAACGACTTGTATTCCAGCACGTGAACGAAGGCTTCAAAGTTGCCCCGGAAATCGCAGCGCAAGGGGCTATGGCCTCGGTGTTTTCCGACTGGTGGGCTTATAAGCTCGAAGTTTATTATTCAACCGCCTACAACGCGGCCATTCTCACGAAGAACGGTGTAACAACCTCCATTAACTCTGACGATGGCGAACTCATGCGTCACCTTTATCACGAAGCCGCCAAGACTCAGAAATATGGAAACCTCTCGGATGATGAGGCCCTTGCGATGATCACGATCAATCCTGCGAAGCAGCTAGGCATCGACAACCGGGTTGGCTCGCTTGAAGTTGGCAAAGATGCCGATATAGCCATCTTCAGCAAGCATCCGCTTTCTATTTACACTATCCCAATGATTACGATTGTGGATGGCGTGGTGCGTTTTGACCGCGCGAAAGATCCGGACGACATGCGCATTGTTGTCGACCCGAAGCAACCCATTGAGGTCACTTCGTTCCGCGAGCATCACGGTCACCGCCACGATGCTTGTCTGGAAGGAGCGGAGCTGCAGTTCGAGGAGTTATTTGGAACTACAAACCAGGAATGATCATGAAATCAAAAATAGTTATCATAATACTACTCGCCAGTGTTTGCTTTAAGGTTCAGGGACAGAATCCAAAAGCAAAGTATGGCACGTTTGCACTTACGAATGCCAATATCGAGACGGTTACAAAAGGTGTAATCAACAACGGAACTGTAATTATCAGGAATGGAAAAATCGAAGCTGTTGGAACGAACGTTCAGATTCCGCAAGGGGCAGAGGTTATCGACTGCAAGGGAAACTGGATCTATCCCGGGATGACGGACAGCGGAACCAACATAGGGTTGATTGAATTTGGCGCCTATGCTCAGGCAACTGACGTGAGTGAAGTTGGGGATGTCGTTCCGCAGGTTCGCGCGCTAACTGCTGTGAATCCGAACAGCGCTGCAATTCCCATCAACCGCATCAGTGGTGTTACGACTGCACTGACCGTTCCTGATGGAGACCTTTTCTGTGGCACCGCGGCTCTCGTGAACCTTCACGGCTATACGCCTGACCAGATGTTTGCCGGATTTGAAGGAGTGGTTTTGAACTACCCGAGAACCGGACGCAGGGGCGGCTTTGACCGCAGGACCGATGATGAAATCAAAAAAGCAGATGACAAAGCCATCAAGCGATTGAATGACGTATGGGAACGTGCTGTGCAATATCACAAGCTCGACTCGGCCACTAAAGGTGCGACTGCTTATTACCCGGAGATGCAGGCGTTGCTCCCGGTGGTACGCGGACAGATGACTTTACTGATCGAAGTCAATGCAGCAAAAGAAATCAGAGCGGCATTGAAGTGGGTGGCCGATAAGAAGATTAAGAAAGTTGTACTCATGGGCGTTGCCGAGGGCTGGCGCGTGGCGGACGAAATTGCAAAAGCAAACATTCCGGTACTCGCAGGTCCCGTGCTCGAACTTCCTTCGCGCGACTACGATCGCTATGATAAAGCATACCAGAATCCCGGCCTCTTGAAGAAAGCGGGTGTTAAAGTTGCCATCCGAACGGTGGACGGCAATCTGAACTACCGGAACCTTCCTTATCACGCAGGTTTCGCTGCAACGTACGGTATGGGTCGCGAAGAAGCGTTGAAAGCAGTAACAATTGTTCCTGCTGAGATTTTTGGTGTTGCGGATAAGATGGGATCGATCGAGCCGGGAAAAATCGCAAACCTCTTCGTTTGCAATGGCGATCCTTTTGAGACAAAAACACAGGTGAGCCACGTGTTCATCGAGGGATGGCAGATGCCAATGGTAAGCAGACAAACGTTGCTCTACGATGAGTTTCTCCAGCGCGACCCTGGGGTCGTAAAGCAGAAGTAAAATCTTCACGCATTAATGAAAAGCCACGGAAATTTCTGTGGCTTTTTTCTTAATTTACAAATATGTCGACCCATTCCAGGTTAAAGAAATTAAATGAACTCAGGTTAAAGCGCATTAATTTCATCCGCGCCCTGAAAGACATTCTTTTTATTTCGTTCGGGATTGTGTCGGCCGGTTTTGGTCTGGAGGGCTTTTTGCTTCCCAACGGTTTTCTCGATGGTGGCGTGGTTGGTATCTCGCTCCTCACGAACAGACTCACCAACATCGACTTGTCCATACTGTTGATCGTTATCAATGTCCCCTTCATCGTAATTGGTTATACTCAGGTCTCAAAGGTTTTCGCCTTAAAAACCCTCGTTGCTATTGTCGCGTTGGCGATCCTGCTGAACGTAGTCGATTTTCCCGCAATTACAAATGACAAATTGCTGATCTCGTTCTTTGGCGGGTTCTTTCTTGGCCTCGGAATCGGACTCTCCATCAGGGGCGGAAGTGTGATCGATGGCACCGAGGTGTTGGCGATCTACACCAGTCGTAAGACAGCACTCACTGTCGGTGACTTCATTCTATTCCTGAACATTCTCATTTTTTCGGTTGCGGCATACCTCATTAACATTGAAACGGCTTTATACGCAATCCTTACCTACCTCGTTGCCTCCAAGACGGTTGACTTCGTGGTGCATGGTATTGAAGAATACACCAGCGTGATGATTGTGTCAAACAAGAGTAATGAGATAAAGGAAGCCATCATCAAAAATATGGGCCGTGGTGTTACTGTGCTAAAAGGTAAAAGCGGTTTCGGTAAGCAAGGCGTGCGCGACAACGATATCGACATACTTTATTCAGTGATTACTCGCCTTGAACTTCAGAAACTGAAAACTGAAATTGCCAAGATTGATGACGATGCCTTCGTGGTGGAGAATAGTGTTAACGATATTAAAGGAGGGATGATAAAGAAACGACCACTTCAGGATTAGTTACTCCGCGCCAATCCACTTCCGGAACTCCGGGGCAGTCTCTTTGCTTACGTGGATCTCTTCTCTCATCTCCGGTTTCAGGAAGATCCGAATTTTTCCGTTGTCAGGTTTGAACTTTTCGATGGCATCGATGCTGGCAATAAATTTCCGGTTAATCCTGAAGAATTTCTTCTGGTCAAGGGTACTTTCAACTTCCCCTAAGGTCTTATCAACAATGTATTGATGGCCCGCAAAATCTTTTACGAATACGATCCGGTGCTCGGTAAAGAAAAATGCGATGTCACCCACTGTTAAGGCGATGAATTCAGTGCCTTTTCTCGCAACAATTCGGTCTTTTTGGCCAGGATGACGTTGCTCGAGGAGTTTAAGCATGTTGCCATAGACGAAATGCTGCTCGAGTTTTTTTAATTTGACCAGGGACCGCTTCAATTTTTCCTCGGTAATGGGTTTAAGCAGGTAGTCGATGGAATTGAATTCGAAGCTTTCCAGCAGGTATTTGTCGAAGGCGGTGGTGAAAACGACCGGAAAGTGAACCGGGTGCTTGCGAAAAATTTCGAAGGAATGATCGTCCGACAGCTGAATGTCAACGAACGCGACATCGGGTGGCTGATGGGTTTCGAGCCATGCCAGCGAGTCTTTGACACTGCTCAGCTTTGCAGCAACCTTGATAGCCGGGTCCAGCGTCATCAACATTGATTCAAGTTTTGCCTGTGCTAGTAATTCGTCTTCAATTATCAGGACCTGCATCGCTTAGTTCGTTAAAGGTATTAACGGGAGTTTCACCTGGAAGATCATCTGCTCCAGCTTGCCTGAGGTGATCGGCTTTCCGGTTACGATTCTGAAACGCTCATCCAGGTTTTTCAATCCAATCCGCGAGGAATGTTGAAGGTTGCGCTTTTCGCGGATCTTGTTGCTGATGGTTAAATGGTCGTTCTCCAAACCGATATCAACTTGCAACGGATATTGTTCTGAGATTTCATTATGCTTCACGGCATTCTCGAGGGCTACAAAAACGGACGTGGGTGGAATCAGGTATTTCTTCTCCAGCGCGTCTTCGAAATGTTTTTTAAAATGCAGGGCCTGCCCGAAGCGGAGGTGGAGCAGTTCCGTGTACTTGTGCGTAAAAATCAATTCGTCCTCGAGGATTACGAGGGTTTGATCTTTCTGACTGAGAATGTAACGATAAACTTCTGCAAGGTTATCAGTAAACTGGGACGCTTTGTCCTGATCTTTTGAGATTAGGTAGGAAAGACTGTTGAGGGAGTTGAACATGAAGTGCGGATCGATCTGGTTTTTTAAGGCAGCAAGCTCGGCTTCTGCTTTTGCGCGTGAAAGTTCAGCGTTCTTCAGTTGCTCACCCTGTTGCTCTTTCACCATGAAAACCGTCTCATACACGTGCGTAACGAACAACACACAGATCACATTGATCAGCACCACCAGCTGGATGGAATTCCAGTTCACTTTTTCAAATCCGGCAAGGTTGTACCACATGCAAAGCCATGCTACGGTGAGCGGAGACGTATAAAAGATGTTGTTGATCAGGAGCAGAATTAATTTCTCGATTGGTTTATCAAACCATGTAAACCGCTTCCGCGTGCGGAATAGCAAGTATCGGTTGCCTTGCCAGATCAGGTACGCGAGGAGAACGAAGTAGACGTAGCCAAACCAGTATATCGGGTCCCGAAATGACAACGTTCCAAACAATCCCGATACATTTGGAATGACCAAACCAAAAAATGGAATTCCCAACAACCTGATGAGATTGTCATTCAGCTTAACGTCTGCGCTATCTATCGTTGTGTCAGCCATTGGTCGTTTGACGCACGAATTTTTCCGGTTCAGTCGAAATTTCAGGTTTCGCGTTTATAAAGTTCGCAATTTCATTTCAGTAAATAACGCAGGCGTGAGAATATTCTGCTTTTTGGTATTTGTCTTCGTCCATCATAACACGATGAGTCAACCTGATTTTAAACCTGAACGTATTTCGAGAACGGCTTCTTTTATTGTCAATGGAGAGATCGAAGACGTGTTCCCTTTGTTTGGCCCGATTCGCGAGAAGGAGTGGGCGGAAGGCTGGAATCCGGAAATCATTTTTAGCAGGTCGGATCTTGTCGAAGAGCATATGATCTTCCGAACGAGCGCTCCTACCGATGAGAAATTTTATACCTGGGTGATCACGCATTACGATCCCTCACAGCACCTTGTTGAGTATACTGTGTCGACTGCCAATCGCATTTGGTTTATTCAAGTTTTGTGCGAGCGACAGGTTAATGAAACGAAAGCAACCGTCACGTATACATACACCGGCCTAAACACAAAAGGCAACGAGCTCAACCGCGCAGCGTTGGGTAAAATGTATGCGACCGATCTAAAGGACTGGCAACAAGCCATCAACCATTACCTTGACACCGGAAAAATGCTATCCTCCAAACCCTAAACCCGAAACTCTAAACCTTAAACCGGAAACCTTGAACTTTAAACCTCAAACCCTAAACTTCTAACTATGCCTCAATTCAACATCTGGGCGGTGCTCGTTGCCGCAGTTTCAACATTCCTCATTGGAGGACTTTGGTATTCACCTGCTGTTTTCGGAAAAGCGTGGATGCGCGAGAACGGATTCACGGAGGAGAGTATGAAAAATTCAAACATGGCCAAGATCTTTGGTCTGGCATTCTTCCTGGCATTCATTGCGTCTATTAACCTTGCTATGTTCATGGGACCAGAAGATCGCTGGGAGATGGGGGCGTTCTGGGGATTCCTTGCCGGCTTTGGCTGGGTAGCAACTTTCGTGGGCACACATTATCTCTTCGAAAGAAGGTCATTCACATTGTTTCTCATCAACGCAGGTTACAGCATCGTTGCCCTCACAGTGATGGGTGTGATACTCGCTGCATGGAAGTAAAATTCCAAACCGCAATGCGCGCAAAGAAGGCGCAAAGGGCGCTAAGCAAAAATGCGTTTTTAGTGACAAAAGTTTCTGACTAAGAGATCACCGTAATACTTGAACCGGTCAGAACTGGGGTTGCAAAAAAACTTTGCGCCCGTTGCGCCTTCTTTGCGGGCAATTGCAGTTAAGCTGCATTTCAACTCTGTTTTAGGCGATTTAGGGCTTTCACATTATCTTTACTCCCATGGCTGAGGAAATTTACATTTCAGAGTTTGGGAAAGTGCTGCTCTTTATCATCGCGGGATTTCTTTTCATCGGTGTCACGCTTTTTATCTCACGCCTCATTCGCCCCAACCGGCCGAACGCTGAGAAACTTTCGACCTACGAAAGCGGGGAAGATCCAATCAGTCCCGCCTGGACGCAATTCAATATCCGGTTCTACATCATCGCACTTATTTTTCTTCTGTTTGAAGTGGAAATCGTGCTCCTTTTCCCATGGTCTGTTGTATTTGCTGACAAGAAACTGATTGAAGAAACCAATGGCACCTGGGGATGGGTGGCGCTTGTCGAAGCGGTCATCTTTATTCTCGTGCTTGCAATCGGCCTTGCCTACGCCTGGGTGAACGGCTTCCTCGACTGGATCAAACCCGACCCGAAACCAACTCATTTCTCTTCGCCTGTTCCTAAATCATTGTACGAAAAAATAAACGAACGTTTTAAGTGAAAGGTCTGCTCGATCAACGATTTGAAAATGGTGGTGTGATCATCACCAAGCTGGAAGATCTCATTAACTGGGCGAGGCTATCGTCTATGTTTCCCATGACATTCGGAATCGCCTGCTGTGCTATTGAGTTCATGAGCACGGGCACTACGGTTTACGACATGGATCGTTTTGGCATGGCACCGCGGGCCACTCCCCGGCAGTCTGACGTGATGATCGTTGCCGGCACTGTCACATTTAAGATGGCTGACCGCATCAAAAGACTGTATGAGCAAATGGCTGAACCTCGTTATGTTATTTCAATGGGGTCATGTTCAAACTGCGGAGGTCCCTACTGGCAACATGGCTACCATGTTGTGAAAGGTGTTGACCGGATTGTGCCAGTTGATATCTACGTTCCTGGTTGCCCGCCACGACCAGAGGCCCTCATTGGCGGTTTTCTGAAATTGCAGGAGAAGATCAGGAACGAAAGTCTTGTAGGTCCTACTGCAATTGAAAAACTAAACCAGAAAGAAAATGCTGCAGTTTGACGAACTCGTTCTTTTGGCAAAGCAATACTGCACGAACGGTGATCCAATTGCCGATGAAACCAGCACGCCAAAAGCAATCAGGCTTTCCGCTATGGACCTTCGCATCGTTTGCGAAAACCTTCATAGAAATGAAAAAACGTATTTCGATTTGTTGTCGTGTGTGACAGCGGTGGACAACGGCCCGAGTGCTAATACGATGGAAGTGATTTACAATTTGTACTCCATTCCTTTTGATCAGCACCTCGCGCTAAAGGTCGTATTGCCAAGAGAAAAGCCAGAGGTTCCGAGTGTGTTCTCCATCTGGAAAACAGCGGACTGGCATGAACGCGAAGCCTTTGACATGTTTGGAATCAAATTCACCGGTCATCCCGACCTCCGAAGAATTCTGATGCCAGCAGATTGGGAGGGATTCCCCCTGAGGAAAGACTACAAGCAACAAGCGTACTACAGGAATATAAAATTGGACTATTAGCGACCAATGACTAATGACTAATGACTAATGCCTAATGACTAATGCCTAATGACTAATGCCTAATGCCTAACACGGTTCAATATAAATACCACGCATCGAATCTATCGCAATCCGAGCCCAACAAACTCAAGGCGGAGAATTTGCGATCGGAGGAGATGATCATTAACCTTGGGCCACAACATCCTTCGACTCATGGAGTATTGCGCCTCGAGGTGTTGATGGATGGTGAAATCATTAAAGAAGTGGTTCCGCACATCGGTTATCTGCATCGGTGCTTCGAAAAACATGCTGAGAACCTTCCTTACAACCAGATCATTCCATTCGTTGACCGGTTGGACTATGTGGCCGCAATGAACTGCGAACATATCTACGCCATGGGAGTTGAGAGGATGCTTGGAATTACTGAACAGATTCCGAAGCGCGTTGAATATATCAGGGTGTTGATGGCCGAGTTGAATCGTGTGGCGTCTCATTTTATCGCGATAGGTACATATGGCATGGACATTGGCGCCTTCACACCGTTCTTCTGGCTGATGAAGGACCGCGAGCACATTATGCGTTTGCTCGAGTGGGCCAGTGGTTCGCGGCTGCTCTATAATTACATGTGGATCGGTGGATTGTTCTATGATCTGCCTGTGGGTTTTGAAGAGCGCTGCAAAGAATTCATCACCTACATCAGGCCCAAACTCAAAGAGCTGGAGGAAATTCTGATCAATAGTAAAATCTTTATCAAGCGAACTGCCGGTGTGGGCGTTCTGCCAATTGACCTTGCGATCAATTGTGGCGTTACCGGCCCGATGCTTCGCGGTTCAGGCTTGCGCTTCGATTTAAGAAAAGTGGACGGCTATTCTGTGTATCCCGAGCTCGAGTTTAACGTCCCTATTGGTGAAGGCAAGATGGGTAAAGTCGGTGACTGCTGGGACAGAACGTGGGTTCGCTATGAAGAGATCCACCAGTCGTTGAAGATTGCCGAACAGTGCCTGGAAAAGCTAACCACCGATCACAGACGGACGAAGGATTTTGACCCGCAGGCGCTGGTTCCGAAAAAGATCCGCCCAAAGGCTGGCGACTTTTACGTGCGGGGCGAAAGCGCTAAAGGTGAGCTTGGATTCTTCTTCCGCACTGATGGCAAAAGTGACATTCCGTTCCGCTGCAAGTGCCGCTCATGCTCGTTTGTTAATCTGTCCGTTCTTCCGGAAATTTCTAAAGGCATTCTCATTGCAGACCTCATCGCCATTATAGGCACAATTGATGTCGTGATGGGAGAAGTGGACAGATGAAACGCGGCATTCAAGAGTAGGCGTGTTTGATTTCCAGGCGCAGTGTAAAATGGAGGCATTGGCATTGGAAATTAGGGATTCGGAAATGCAAGCCTATCGTTGAATTAGATTTCTTGTGTTTCTGGTTGCCATCATCGGCTCCAAATGCCTAATGCCCAATTCCGAATTCCTGATGCCCAATCCTATTTCAAATCTTAGACTTGTATGATAAAAATATTGTCCGGCCAACAAATCCGAAACCTCGACCAGTACACCATCGAGCACGAACCCATTTCGTCAATTGATTTAATGGAAAGGGCTTCGCGTGAATTTGTCAACTGGTTTGTTCAGCGATTTGACGCTACCAAAAAAATTGGAATAGTCTGTGGCACCGGGAACAACGGTGGCGATGGTGTCGCAATCGCTCGAATGCTCTTGGATTGGGGTTATCCTGTAAAGGTTTGGATCGTGCGTGGCAAGGTAGCGGAAACCAACGATTTCAAGATCAATCTCGGAAGGATCAAAGGCAAGCTTGAAATTTTTGAAATCACCACTGAAGCTGATCAGGGACTGTTTTCCGACCGGGATGTTTTGGTTGATGCGATTTTTGGCTCCGGACTTTCTCGGCCGGCAGAGGGCATCTACGCACAAGCCATTCGCTGCATCAACAAAACCAATGCGGTTGTAGTGGCTGTTGATGTGCCATCGGGGCTAAGCATTGATGGTCCATCATCGGGAGAGATTGTCGAGGCTGAATTCACTGTTACGTTTCAGCTACCAAAGCTTTCCTTCCTCATGCCAGAGTCATATCGTTATACCGGGGACTTCAAGGTGGTTGATATTGGTCTGTCGAAAGAAAAGATCAAGGCGGAACCATCCCATTATTTTCAGGTCGTACAGAAAGATTGCCGGAGGATTCTTCGGCCACGCAAGAAGTTCGACCACAAGGGTACTTACGGTCATGCCTTGATCATCGCAGGCAGCTACGGAAAAATGGGCGCGGCCGTATTGTCAACACGTGCTGCACTGAGGGCGGGTGCTGGCCTGGTATCTGCTCACGTTCCAGGATGCGGTTACAACATCATTCAAAGTTCAGTGCCTGAAGCGATGGTCTCGGTTGACACAGCCGACAACCATTTCTCCAATGTGGAGGATTTGGAAAAATTTTCCACGATAGGAATTGGTCCAGGTCTAGGGAAAGGCAACGAAACCGTAAAAGGCGTTAAAAAAATTTTCGAGCGATATCAAAAGCCGGTCGTGATTGATGCAGACGCCCTCAACATCATCGCAGAGCACCCGGAAATCCGCAAAATCATTCCAGTGGGTAGCATTTTGACCCCTCACCCAAAAGAGTTTGAGCGTCTCGTAGGTCCGTGGTCCAATGATTTCGAGCGGCTGGAAAAATTGAAACGCCTGTCTGCAGAAACAAAGTCAATAATCATCTTAAAAGGTGCGTTTACAACGATTGCGGAACCGGATGGTAACATTTACTTCAATTCCACCGGCAATCCGGGAATGGCCACGGGCGGAACCGGAGATGTGTTGACAGGAGTTCTAACCGGCCTTATGGCACAGTTTTATTCCTCAGTAAAAGCAGCTATTCTAGGCACCTTTTTACATGGTTTGGCGGGTGATTTGGCGGCAGTTGATAAGGGAAAAGACAGCCTTATAGCGTCAGATTTGATTGAAAACCTGCCGGGGGCGTTTAAAGCCATTTCCGCAGATTAATTTTGAATCATTTTAAACTATTGGCAGCTGTTTTGCATCTAACAGATAAAAAACGGCACTACCCGAGAACATTGGTTTAAGTTTTGTCGTATATTGTAATAATTTAAGAAGAAATGCGTTTACTCAGGATCCTAATACTAGCCTTACTTGCCGCTGCAGCGCAGACCGGCTGGGCTCAGTCACAGCCTGAGGAAAATGCTTACACACCTGAGCGAGACCTCGCCAAAAGCGTGCATATCTTCCCAAATCCGGCAACTGAATTTGTTCATGTTAAGCTCGAACAATTCCCTGCTTCAAAAGTAAAACTCACACTTCACAACATTATCGGCAACCAGGTTGAAATTGAAACCGAAGTAATCGATGAACATGAAATTCGTGTGAAAGTGAAAGACCTGGCTTCCGGCTATTATCTTCTTGCCGTTAAAGAAGAGGAAGCGAAATACAGAGGTACATTCAAATTCCTCAAACGGTAGTTAACGCACGCAGCTTCGCGGCAAAATTTTTCACATCTTCTTCGCGTGTATCAAACGAACACATCAGTCGTATTTCCGATGTGTGATCATTCCAAACATAGAAGAAATGTTCTTTCTGAAGTTCAGAAATTACAGCCTTTGGGATAAGCGCGAAAATGCCATTTGCGTCAACGGACTGCGTAATTTTTACTGATGGAAGCTTCCGCAATTCCTGCTCGAGGAGTTTAGCCATTGCGTTG
Source organism: Chryseosolibacter sp. (assembly GCA_036402075.1). Classification (GTDB taxonomy): domain Bacteria; phylum Bacteroidota; class Bacteroidia; order Cytophagales; family Cyclobacteriaceae; genus Chryseosolibacter. Next base: position 38,163 of record DASWTP010000207.1, read on the forward strand.
GCATGCGTTGCCGGCTTTTTCCATAAATCGTTTGAAAGCAAAGCCTCAAACTGCGCTCCAATGAATCGCATCTTCGAGTGCAGCTGCATTCCCTGTTTGCGGATATATTTCATGCTTTCCGCGAGCTGCTTATTGAAGAAAATCACGGCTTCACCAAACATCAACCCGTTTTTGGTTCCACCAAAGGAAAGCACGTCAACGCCTGCATCGCGCGTGAAGGCTCGGAAGTCTTTTCCTAAGCTCACGGCCGCATTGCTGATGCGTGAGCCATCCATATGAAGGAACAGGTTGTACTTTTTTGCGATCGTGGAAATGGCTTTGATCTCCTCAACCGTGTAAACTGTGGCGTATTCCGTTGTCTGTGAAATAGAAATAACTTTTGCCTGAGGGTGATGCTGATCCTCCAGCCGGATGATTCGCTTTTCGATTTCTTCAGGCAGAATTTTTCCATTTGTTGTTGGGACTGCAATCAGCTTCGCACCTGTAAACTTTTCCGGTGCAGTAGACTCGTCAACGTTGATGTGGGCAAGCTCGGAACACAACACCGAGTTGAACGAGTGCGTAATCGCGGAGAGTCCAAGCACGTTTGCGCCCGTTCCATTGTATGCGAAAAACACTTCGATATTGTCACCGAATAATTCCTTGAATTTGTCAATTGCCCGCCCCGTAAATTCATCAGCACCGTAGGAGGCGGCATGACCTGAATTTGCCCGGTTCAGCGCCTCCATGATTTCCGGCAATACTCCGGCATAGTTATCACTCGCAAACGTTCTTTTCTGCATGTCTCTTAATTGAAGGACCGAAAATAATA